>CAWBCB010000122.1:0-16635 GCA_963787095.1 uncultured Cytophagales bacterium
GACCTGTAGTAAAGTCAGTGACTACTTTTAGAGAATCTTTATCCTTTGTCCAGAGTTTCATTTTTGGTTACATGTTTCCGGTTACTTGTTGCAAGAATTTTTACTTCGAATAATCATTTAAATTTTGTTCAGCCCATTGAATAAATTTGTTAACTTTTCTACTCAGCAATTCATATGCATCTTTTAATTGTTCGAAATTATTTTTGTCTTTTAACGACTCAGTTTCAAACAAAAACTCAAGATGAAGAATTGTTTCATCGCATTCAGCTTGAGAATACACAAGATACTTAATAAAATCAGCTTTGTATCTTCTTCTACCATAACCTTCAACAATCAAAGAAGTTACGCTTTTTGATGACCGTCTGATTTGGCTACCTTCTTCAAAAGTTTCGAATTTAGGCAATGCTAAACTCATCTTATGAATCTTAATAGCTAACAATTTAGACTCGGTATATATTTCTAAATCTCTATAACTTTTCATAGCCTGTAACTAGCATCGTGTAACTTGTAACTTGGTCATGAATCCCACAAACTTAAGTTATACCGAAAAGATTGTTAAGTTTCATGTGCTGCAACAGCATGATTGTTTTGCCGTCTTTTATCTCTCCCGTACCTATCATGCTATAGGCTTTATCAAATGGTAGTTCCAACACTTCAATGTCTTCATGATCGCCCACGCCACCACCGGCAGATGTTTTCATATCGCGCGAATATTCTGCAATAAAGAAATAGAGAATTTCAGTAACTGATCCGGGTGACATATAAGCTTCATAAACTTTCTTCACGTCTTTTAAGGTGAAACCCGTCTCTTCCTCTGTCTCTCTGCGAATCGCGTCTTCAGCATTATCGGCATCAAGCAATCCTGCACAGGTTTCAATTAACATTCCATCTTCGTTGCCATTGATGTAGGTTGGGAGTCTGAATTGTTTGGTAAGGATAACGGTTTTTAATTCTTTATTATAAAGCAAGATAGTAGCTCCATTTCCACGATCGTATGCCTCGCGGTTTTGATTTACCCAGCTTCCGTTTTTCTTTTGAAAGTCAAACGTTATCTTTTTTAATATGTACCAGTTATCGGAAAGAATTTCTGTTTTCTGGATTCGAACTTTATCACTCATAGTATAACTTTTTCCAAGAGGGAAAGGTACGATTCAATTCCGTCTACAATTTCATGAATGTAAATAAACTCATCGGCACTGTGCGATCGTGCTGAATCTCCGGGTCCCATCTTAATGGAAGGTACAGGTATCAAGGCTTGATCGGATGTGGTGGGTGAGCCATATAATTTTTTACCAAGTGATTTTCCTGACAGAACCAACGGATGGTTTTCTGAAACACCGGAAGAACGCAACCGAAGGGAGCGTGCAGTCACTTCACAGCTAACATTTTGCTTTACGGTTTCTAATACCTCTTCGAGCGTGTAGGCATCGGTAACACGAACATCAACCGTAAACTTACATTCTGCCGGCACTTGGTTATGCGCCTGACCAGCATGAACTACGGTAACTGACATCTTTATTTCACCTAAAGCAACTGATACTTTTGGGAATTTATAGGAACGAAACCACTCAATGTCTTTAAGCGATTGATAGATTGCGTTTACACCTTCTTCACGCGCAGCATGGCCTGCTTTTCCATACGTAACGCAATCTAGCACCATCAACCCTTTTTCTGCAATGGCTATTTCCGTTAGAGTTGGCTCTCCCACAATGGCACAATCTATTTTTGGTAAGTCATTCCAGATTAGTTCTACTCCATTCGTTCCTGAGATTTCTTCTTCTGCAGTGGCCGCAAGCACTAAATTGTATTTCAGATTTTCCTGACTATAGAAAAAGAAGAATGTTGTTATTAATGAAACTAATGGTCCGCCAGCATCATTACTTCCCAGACCATAAAGCTTGCCTTCCTCCATATCTGCAGAGAAAGGATTGCGTGTGTAGGCAGGATTTGGTTTTACTGTATCGTGATGTGAGTTAAGTAAGATCGTTGGCTTGTTATCATCAAAGAATTTATTCTTCGCCCACACATTATTGCCTTTGCGGGTTGCTTCCATTCCATGATGAGTAAAGAAACTCATCAGCAGATTAGCAGTTTTGTCCTCTTCCTTACTAAACGATGGAATGGAGATAAGTTGCTGGAGCAGACCAATCGCTATTTCAGGCAAATGTTCTCTCATGCCTGTGTAATTAGTGTTCCTTTTGTATCGTAACCGGTATTGGCAAGCAAGTGCGTATGCTCTCCAATCAAAACCTCTTTTACACCGGATTGAATGGCGCTAAATGCATTTTCTAGTTTTGGCAAGATACCATCATGAAATGAACCCTTAGCCAATAATTCCTGATAAAGGGAATGAGTAAGATTGGTAATAACGGAATCTTCTTTATTAACATCTGTTAAAACACCTTGCTTCTCAAAACAAAAAATTAAACGCACATCAAAATGCTTACTGAGAGAGATAGCCAACACAGATGCGATCGTATCTGCATTAGTATTTAGCATAACCCCTTCGCTATGCGTTAGCGGAGCAAAAACGGGGATTACATTTTGCTTTAGTAAAAAGTATAACAAGGTGCTGTTTACGCTTTCGGGCGTGATATCACCAACAAAGCCATAATCCACTTCACCAACAGGGCGCTTCTTGGCCTTTATTAAATTTCCATCTGCACCGGTGAAACCCATCGCATTGCAATGATGTGTCTGAAGTTGCGCAACGATTTGTTTGTTTACTAATCCACCATATACCATTGTAACAAGATCCAGTGTTTGAGCATCGGTAATTCTTCTTCCCTTTATATAGTGCGATTGAATACCCAATTGATCGCCCAACTTAGTGGCAATTTTCCCACCGCCATGAATTAATATTTTTGGCGCTTGGATAGAAGCGAAATCTTTTAGAAAGCTTCTCAGCGATTTCTCGTCATCCAGGACGTTACCACCTATTTTAATGATATATAATTTGTTCATATCTATATGTTAAGTATGCAGGTAGCAGTACGCAGTTGGCAGGATGACTGCGTACTGCTTACTGCTTACTACTTACTACTTTAATAACTCAGCCAACACCGCTTGTGCTGCCCACACCCGGTTGCCGGCTTGTTGTGTTACAATGCTGTTGGTGCCATCCAAAATTTCGTCACTAAGCTCCACGTTTCTTCTCACCGGAAGGCAATGCATAATTTTTGCATCATTAGTAACCGAAAGTTTTTTGTTGGTTAACATCCATTTGGGATCATTGCAATAAATTTTTCCGTAATCCTCATAGGTGCTCCAGTTCTTTATATAAACAAAGTCAGCATCTTTTAGTGCTTCATCTTGATTTTGGGTGATGGTAGCGCCTTTGGTAAATTTTGGATCGAGTTCGTAATCTTCAGGATGTGTGATCACAAAGTCAGCTTCGCCCCAGGCATTAACCCATTGCGAGAAACTATTGGCCACACATTGTGGTAATGCTTTAACATGAGGAGCCCAGGTGAGAACAATTTTTGGTTTTCGTTTCTCTTTGAAGGTTTCCTGAATGGTAATAATATCTGTTAAGCTTTGTAACGGATGTACTGTGGCGCTTTCAAGACTTAGAATGGGAACACCGGAATATTTGATAAACTGATTAATATACAATTCGCTATAATCGTCCTCTTTATTCTTTAGAGAAGGAAAAGTTCGGATTCCAAGAATGTCAAAATACTTTCCGAGTACCGGAGCCGCATCCTTTACGTGCTCTACGGTTGTGCCGCTCATGATGGCTTCGTCTTCAAATTCTAAAGACCAACCATCCTGACCCACGTTAAAAACAATTGCATCCATACCTAAATTCTTGGCAGCAATTTGTGTGCTGATGCGTGTGCGCATGCTTGGATTTAAAAAGAGCATTCCCAATCTTTTGTTCTTGCCCAGCGTTGCATCTTTAAATGGATTGGCTTTGTAAGCAAGTGCGTTACTTACTAAGTGGTCAAGATTACTTACTTCGTTTACGGATAAGAAATGCTTCATGAGGAAACAGTCTGTTTAAGTTCGATCGATAAGGCTTCTAAGAATAGATCAGCTTCAGTTTTAGATAATGCAAGCGATGGAAGCAGACGTACTGTATTCGGTTTCGATTCACCTGTAAAGATTGATTGTTTGAAAAGTAAATCTTTGCGCAGACTTGCCAGTTCATCAGGTAAATCAAAACCAATCATTAATCCCTTACCTCGAATGGCTTTAATTTCAGAGAATGACTTGAAGTTGCTCCATCCAGAACTCGCCAATTTTAGAGGCATTAGCCATCAAATCTTCTTTCTCAATAACTTCAAGTACCGATAGCCCTGCAGCGCATGCTAAGTAGTTTCCTCCGAAAGTTGTTCCTAACATTCCACTCCACGGTTTTATATCAGGATGAATTAACAAACCTCCAATCGGAAATCCATTGCCCATGCCTTTGGCAATTGTGATTAAGTCAGCCTGAACCCCTGAAAATTGATGTGCGAAAAATTTGCCGGTTCGGCCATAGCCCGACTGAACCTCATCTAAAATAAGCAGTGCACCAACTTCTTTACATTTTTTGGAAAGTAGTTGTAAAAATGAATCAGTAGGAAAATGAATCCCGCCAACGCCCTGTGAGCCTTCAATAATTACCGATGAAATTTCGGTAGAGATCGCCTGCAGGAATGCTTGTTCATCGTTAAACGGAAGAAAAACTATTTCATGCCCAGCATTGAAGGGAGCTACAATCTTTGGGTTGTCCGTAGCAGCAACGGCACCTGAAGTGCGACCGTGAAACGCTTTTTTAAACGCGATTACTTTTTTTCGTCCGTTAACAAAGGATGCTAACTTGAGTGCATTCTCATTCGCCTCGGCACCTGAGTTGCAAAGAAAGAGTTGATGATTTGGATAACCTGATAGCTGCCCAAGTTTATCAGCTAACTTTTCCTGCAGAGAATTCTTTACACTATTTGAATAGAAACTGATTTTGTCAAGCTGACTTTTAAGAGCTTCAACAAAATGCGGATGATTGTGACCAATAGAAATCACGGCATGACCACCATATAGGTCTAAATATTTTTTTCCTTCTTTATCCCATAACCAGGAACCCAAAGCCTTTACAGGTTCAATGGGGAAGAGGGGGTATACATCGAATAGTTTCATGGGCTAAATATTTTTACCACAAAAGACACTGAGAGATCACTGAGCCTCTGTGGTTCATTTTTTTAAAAAACAGTACTCTTCAATTTCAATCCTTCGGTTTCATCTAATCCAAACATCAGGTTCATATTTTGAATGGCTTGTCCGCTGGCGCCTTTTAATAAATTATCGGTGATGGAATGGATGACTAATTTCTTTCCAACCTTTTCTAAATGGACTAAACACTTGTTTGTGTTCACCACTTGTTTCAAATCGATCATCTCATCAATTACGTGAGTAAATGGATGCGGTGAGTAATATTCTTTGTAAAGAGTATTTGCATCTGACAAACTAAGTGCAGATTCTAACACAGAGGTCACAAAAATTCCTCTTGTGAAGTCTCCCCGCCAGGGAATAAAGTTAACTTCTTCAGAGAAATTAGATTGCAATGCTTTTAGGGTTTGATTTATCTCACCCAAATGCTGGTGCGTTAATGTTTTGTAGGCCGAGATATTATTTACTCGCCAACTGAAATGTGTTGTGTCCTGAAGTTTTTGTCCTGCACCGGTAGAACCTGTGATACCTGTAGTATGAACTTCTTTTAAAGCTCCTGCTTTTGCTAAAGGCAACAAACCAAGTTGAATAGTAGTGGCAAAGCAGCCTGGGTTAGCAATATTTTTTGCTGACTTAATTTTTTCGCGCTGAAATTCCGGAAGACCGTAAACAAACACTCGGCCAGCTGCTGTATCGCCCAATCTGAAATCATTACCTAAGTCGATGATTCGAGTGTTGTCTGGAAATTTATTCTCAGCTACTAATTTTTTACTTTCACCATGACTCAAGCAAAGAAATAAGACATCCACAGCTTGATTAAAATCAGAAGAGTACACTAATTCAGTTTCGCCAACAAGATCGGGATGAGTGCTCGTTACGGGTTTGCCAGCCTGACTTCTGCTCTGGGTAAAAATTACTTCTACGTTCGGATGATTAAGCAAAAGACGTAATGTTTCGCCTCCGGTATAACCAGCCCCACCAATGATGCCTGCTTTAACTTTTTCTTTCATCTTACTTTTTACTTTCGGCTTCTGCTTTCACCTGATGATAGATACCAACCTGGTTTCCAAAAATTTTGGTAAAGCCTTTCACGTCATCGGCTGTCCAGCCTAAATTCATTTCGCCATATTTTCCAAACTTAGCCGACATCAAATCGTAATCTGACGAAATGCCATTGATTTGAAAACGATATGGATAAAGCGTTACTGAAACTTCACCGGTTACATGCTGTTGAGAACTGGTTAAGAATGCTTCCATGTCGCGCATGATAGGATCAAGATACTGCCCTTCGTGCAGCCAGTTACCATAAAACTGCGACAACTGATCTTTCCAACTCAACTGCCATTTAGTTAACACATGCTTTTCTAGTGCATGATGCGCTTTAATGATCACAACTGGTGCAGCAGCTTCGAAGCCAACACGTCCTTTAATTCCAATAATCGTATCGCCTACATGAATGTCGCGACCAATCCCGTAAGGACCGGCAATAGTTTGTAAGTGATGGATAGCATCGACTGAATGCGCAAACTTTTTGCCATTTATAGATACTAATTCACCCGTATTAAAACCAAGCTTAACTTCTTCGTTGCCCTGTTTGGTAACTTGAGTAGGCCATGCTTCTTCAGGTAATTGTCCCATCGAATTCAGGGTTTCTTTGCCACCCACCGAGGTTCCCCAAATCCCTTTATTAATAGAGTATTTGGCTTTCTCTGCGCTAAAAATTATTCCTTTTGATTTTAAGTATTCAACTTCTTCTTCACGGCTTAACTTTTTATCGCGAATTGGGGTGATGATTTCAGTACCCGGAGCCAGTATTTGAATGATCATATCAAAGCGCACCTGATCATTACCAGCTCCTGTGCTTCCATGTGCTACGGCATCTGCTTTTATTTCATTTGCATATCGAGCCGATGCCAAAGCTTGAGACATGCGTTCGGCACTTACACTGAGTGGATAGGTTCCATTCTTTAACACATTTCCAAAAACGAGGTACCGGATAACTTTTTCGTAATAGTTTTTTGTCTCGTCAATCGTTTTGTGTGAAGCAACACCTAAACTTAATGCACGCTTTTCAATATCCTTAACTTCATCGGTACCGAAGCCACCCGTGTTTACAGTAAGGGTGTGTACCTCATATCCAAGTTCTTTCGATAAATAAATGGCGCAATATGAGGTGTCAAGTCCGCCACTAAATGCTAATACAACTTTCTTCACCTCACCCCGTCCCTCTCCGGAGGAGAGGGTGACTGCTTCTATTGACTTTTCCTTTTTATTACTCATGCCTTCGTAATTAACATTTGACCTCAAACCTAAATGATAGGGAGGGCAACCTATTTATGTGAATGTTAAATTTAATCGTTACCAGAAGAACAGAAAATTCATCAACGAAGGCTTCTTGCCTTCTTCAATTTGTTTCTTCTTCCAGCTTTTCAATAGCACAAATTGCTTAAAGCGCACCCAGCGTTCGAAAAGCTTGAAGTTTCCTTTAAACTGCCTTCGTTCGTGTTCAGGCTCTCCATCAGCAGTAACAACTGCCTTTTTCAAAGCAGCTTCTTTTAGCTTAGCTTCCGCTTCAACCGGGTCAAAAAGCATAGCAGTACACATGCAATTTTTGCGTTGCTTGGCGGTGAGAATTTCAAAGTTCACGCAGCTTCGGCAACCTTTCCAAAACTCCTCATCAGTAGTAAGCTCAGAGTAAGTAACGGGCTCGTATCCTAAATCGGAGTTGATTTTCATTACCGCCAAACCTGTAGTAAGTCCAAAGATTTTAGCATCCGGATACTTCTTCCGCGAAAGCTCAAATACTTTTCGTTTGATTTCGGTAGCCACACCCGACTTGCGGAATGGAGGCGAAACAATAAGCCCACTGTTAGCAACATACTTTTCGTGTTCCCAGGCTTCGATGTAACAGAAGCCAACCCAGGTGCCATCGCGTGTGATGGCAATTACTGACTTACCCTCCTCAATTTTTAACTTGATATACTCAGGCGAGCGCTGGGCAATGCCAGTACCACGAGCTTTCGCAGACTCCGCCATTTCAGTGGTGATCGTTTCTGCATAATGTGCGTCAGCAGCCGAAGCTGGTCTGACAATTATATTATCTTCCAATGTATTAATTCGTTAGTGGTGATTGAATGAAACCGAAATGCCATAAAAGCACTTCAAGCGTAATTCGCCTTGCGAACTCGCTATTCAATTGTTTTTGTGAAAGGTATCAGATTCTGATTTGCCTTCGAAAGCTTCTGAACCCCGAGCGGGGTGAGCAATCGCTGCAGATGAGCATAGTTGCCGGGATGGCGAGGCTAACAATATTGTCAGCGGGCTCAAAAGGGGTGTTGGTGTTTTTCAATTTCTGTCGTAGTGGTTAAGTCGTCAGATAAAAGTCATTTTAAAAAAATTTATACAAAAATAATGCATTAGAAAACGATTATTCCAATAGTTGGTTCATTTTTATATGAGTTTTTTTATAACGACTGTTAGCAAGTAATCTTCAATGGAGAATTTTTTAGATCAATATGGATACCTGGCTTTACTTGTTGGTACCTTCTTTGAAGGGGAGACGGCCATCCTGGTGGCTTCATCGCTTATCTATCGTGGCCTCTTTCGATTTTCCGTTTACCATCCTTGTAGCCTTTGCAGGTTCTTTTATGAGTGATTGGATTTATTATCTGATAGGAAGGCTAAACGGCAAATATTTTCTCGCTAAGCGACCTAATCTGCAAGGCAAGGTGCAACCGGTCACTAAGTTCTTCCATAAGCACCAGCTACAAATCCTCTTCAGCTACCGTTTTCTTTATGGATTCAGGATTATTATTCCCCTGATTGTTGGCATGAGTGGCCTTTCGCCAGTGCGTTATCTTTTCTATAGCACACTTACCGGACTAATGTGGGCCACACTGGTAAGCACAGTAGGGTATTGGGTAGGCCGATTGCTTAATCTTCAGGCAAAAGCATTCGAGGACAACTTTCTTTTTATCGTCCTCGGGTTTGCCTTATTTGGGTTGATCGTTGGTTATATCATTCGTACAATCGCCATGAGACGAATGCAAGCCGAATAATTATTCATACCGCAATGTGTTGGATGGATTGGTTAACGCAGCCTTGATTGTTTGGGCACTTACCGTGACCAAGGCCAGAACTACTGCACCCATGGCAGCCAGCATGTAGATGCCGATATTCATATCTACGTGATAAGCGAATGAATCCAGCCACTGATTCATAAAATACCAGGCCAACGGCCAGGCTATCAGATTGGCAATTACAATTAAGATAACAATCTCTTTGCTTAGAAGTCCTAAGATGCTTGGCACCGAAGCTCCTAATACTTTTCGAATTCCAATTTCTTTCACTCGTTGCAAGGTGTTAAAGGTTGCCAGTCCGAATAAACCAAGACAAGCAATGAAGATGGCTAATCCTGAGAACACAGTAAACAACTGACTTTGTTTTTGTTCCTCTTCATACAGCCTGCGATAGTCTTCACTCAAAAACTGATAGCTAAAAGGACGCTTAGGTAAAAATTCCTTCCACACCTTTTCAATATGTTCAATGCCTTGTGTTACCTGATTGCCAGAAAGCTGTACCGACAAATCGTTGTGGTTTAATCCCTTACAAAAAAATACCAGCGGGATAATAGGCTGATGCAGCGATTCAAAATGAAAATCTTTAACCACTCCAATCAATTTACCCTTTGTTCCGCCATAACTAAAATCTTTGTCAAGTCCGTCATCTATATTTTTCCAACCGTACAGGTTGGCAGCGGTTTCATTGACAATGAAGGCTAATGAGTCATCGGTAGGAATTGCTTTTGAAAAGTCGCGACCAGCAGCCATTTCAATTCCATACGTCTTGAAAAATTCGGGTTCAATCATAACCATTTTTGTTGTGATGGTTGAATTAACAAGGCTATCCCCAATAGTTACCAGAGGTGGACCCTGGCTATCCAGCAATCTTCCGGTAGGAATGCGGGAGGAACGAGCAGCATTTTGTACGGCCGATGATTTAACGAGTTCATTATAGAAAGCATCATAGTTGTCGTTCAGTTCCCGATAAAAAGGTAAGGTTACTACCTGATCTTTTGTGTAGCCCAGATCGCGTGAATTTAAATAGCCCAATTGCTGAAAGGTGATGGCGGTTGCGATTAATAAAATAATTGAAATTGAAAACTGAGCCACCACAAGCGTCTTTCTTACCATGCCCTTTCCTTTTATGCTCCCTTGCTGGCCTTTTAACACTAAGGCTGGCTTAAAGCTGGAGATAACGAAGGCTGGATAAAGACCCGCAAGCAACCCAACCAATAATGCAAATCCGAACAAGCCACCAAACAACATCACATTGTTGGCTGGATTTATACTCAATGATTTTCCTGTGAATACATTGAGCCATGATAGGGTACCAAATGCAAACACACAACCCAAAATCAAAGCAAAGAAGGAAATCAAAACTGATTCACTTAAGTATTGTGTGATTAACTGATTCTTAAATGCGCCCACCACTTTTCTTAACCCCACTTCTTTAGCACGTTTGGTTGCGCGAGCGGTGGATAGATTAATAAAGTTGAAACAGGCAATAAGAATAATGAACAATCCAATTACTGCCATCATGCGCACATTGTTGATGTTTCCATTTACTTCCAGTTCATCATCTAAATGTGAATACAAATGAATGTCGCTTAGCTTTTGCAAGAATAGAGTAGTGGCCCGTGATGCTTTGAAATCGGCCGGAGCACCAAAATTTGTTTTGGCAAAGTTTCCATAATGACGTTCCATAAAATCAGGTAAGCCTGCTTCCACCTTGGCAGGATCAGCTCCTTCTTCCAATAATATGTAAGTGCCAAAAGAGTTGTTTCCCCAATTGGTTTCTAACCCTTTTCTTCCATAGATGTTATCATTCTCTAACGTACTAAATGAAACCAGGTATTCAGGATGCCAGTGCGACTGTGATGGAAAGTCTTTATAAACCCCAATTACTTCTAAATCAAATTGATTGTTCGCTCGAAGTTGTTTGCCGATTGGGTTTTCGTTGTCAAAAAATTTACGGGCCGACTTTTCGGAAAGCATGATGGTAAAAGGACGCGTAAGCGCAGTTGATTTATCTCCGGCCATAACTTCAATATCGAAAATCTTAAAAATGTCAGGCTCAGCTAAAAAAAGATAATCCTCAGAAAAATTTTTAACCAACTCTCCATTTTGTTCTAGTCCAATGACTAATCCAAAATTGATTGTTCTTGCCATCGCTTCTACTTCACCAAAATCGTTTTTGATGAGTGGTCCAATTGGGGGAGCTACATTGCTGAGATGCAGATTAGCGACTCCATCTCTATCAAGGAAGTTGCGCGTAACCCGATACGTGCGATCTGCCTTGGTATGATAACGATCATAGTTTAGCTCATCGGCTATAAACAAATAAATAAGAATGCAACACATCATGGCTAATGCGAGCCCCGCTATGTTAATGAAAGCTGTAAGCTTGTTGCGGAAGATAGAGCGAATGGCAACTTTTAAGTAATTATAGATCATGAGTGTTTTTTAATATGATTAGACTTCAAGAATTGCAAATCAGTTACAAAGACAATACAAGATAATTTACGTTGCACCAAACGTTGAGATAATTAGTTAAAATGTTTGTCCGCCTTGTACGAAACCGAACAACTACTTTGAGATTCGGTGGTAATACAGATCTGTTGTGGTTTTCCAGCTCTTGCCATCATCGATTGTAACTTCAAATAATTGCCTAACCAGATTAGGCTCTATGTTGAAGAAGGTAAGTCGCGTAATTTGATTTTGAGAATCTGGCTTCGTAACAAAAACTAGTTTGTTGTCTTTGTATTCACCATCTATAAACTCAATCACTGCTCCCTTGTCGTCTACCCAGGTTTGCATCCATTTACCGGTTGCTGCATTAACTAGATTGAAACTTTTTCCGGCATAATTCTGTGGTGGTGCCGAAGTCCAGTTTTCATAGATTACACACTCACCTAACATAAGTTGAATGCTACTAGTGCCGGCCTGCTGTCCGGTTGTTGACTTCACGTCCCATTCACCAATCCAAAAATCAAACTGCCGCGCTTGTTCGGAATACCGACAGGGATAAACAACTTTCAATAAACGTTGATGCATTTCCTCGATAGCAGGTGTAGATTTTATTTTTGTAAGATTCGGATCATTTTCAAAAAGAGTGAGCGCACTAAATCCATTCTTAATGGCATTGTCGAGTGCGGCCAAACATTTGTCAGATTTGATTTGCTTGTGCATAGGCTGTGGCCAGATAAAAGAAGCACATGGGATTTTTACCTAGTGAACTAGCTTCTTCCAGTTGCTTAATAGCTTCTTGTGTTTTGGTTAGATTTAATAATCCAATACCTGCCCGCATTCGAGCAGTAACATTTTGAGGTTCATGTTTAGCAATTGCTTGATATGCGGACACAACCTTTGGCCAGTCCGCTGCTATGAAGTACTCATTAGCCTTTGTTCTATCTTCTTGGGTAACAGGCTGAGCGATAACTACAAAGCCAGTTAATACTGAAATGATGAAGGAAAATGTAGTTTTCATACCGATTATATAGAGCTGAAAGCTATACCATTAATATAATTTATCAATACCGTGCTTTACGGTAATCTAAGGTTTCTTAACTTAAGCATCATAAATAATAGTCTATGTACATACAAGGAGATGGCAAAAAAGAAATGACGTACGATGCGATTGTGATCGGATCGGGGATGAGTGGTGGCTGGGCTGCCAAAGAATTGTGTGACCACGGATTGAAAACGCTTGTGCTTGAGCGTGGGCGCGAAGTGAAGCATTTGGATGACTATCCAACGGCAACCATGAACCCATGGGAATTTCCAATACGAGGCAAATTACCTCTCGAAGTTACAGAGGCTAACCCAATTGCAGATCGATGCTATGCATTTGGAGATTCCACCAAGCATTTCTTTGTAAAGGATAACGAACATCCCTATGTTCAGGAAAAACCGTTTGATTGGATTCGTGGTTATCAAACGGGTGGAAAGTCGTTACTGTGGGCGCGGCAGGTACAACGCTGGAGTAGATTCGAATTTGAAGCTCCGGGCCGTGATGGGTTTGCAGTGGATTGGCCAATTCGGTACAATGATTTAGCTCCGTGGTATTCGTATGTGGAGAAGTTTGCAGGCATTAGCGGTAATCGCGATGGCCTCGAAACCTTGCCCGACAGTGAAGTGATGAAGGCATGGGAAATGAATTGTGTTGAGAAGCATATTCAGGAAAAAATAAAAGCAGCGTATAAAGATAGAGACGTTGTTATTGGTCGGTGTGCCCACCTTACCGAACCGCAGGAAATTCACAAACAACAAGGACGAGGTCAATGTCAGGCGCGCACGCTATGTGAGCGAGGTTGCCCCTTTGGTGGCTACTTTAGTGCTAATTCTTCCACATTACCATGGGCTATGAAAACAGGCAACATGACGATCCGCCCTTTTTCGGTGGTTCACTCTATTATTTATGATGAGAAAAAGGGGAAGGCAAGTGGTGTTCGTGTGATTGATTCAAACACAAAAGAGGTATTTGAATATTACGCCCGAATTATTTTTGTGAATGCCGCGTGTCTTAACTCTAACCTCGTACTACTTAATTCTACTTCTAATCGATTTCCCAATGGATTGGGAAACGATAACGGATTATTAGGTAAGTATGTGGCATTCCATAATTACCGTGGAACAGTTTCGTCAACGTTTGAAGGTTATGAAGACACCTACTATTACGGTCGCAGGCCTACCGCCATCATGATGCCCTCTTTCCGCAATGTGCGAAAGCAGGAGGAAGATTTTATGCGGGGCTACATGTCGTTTTATACAGCGAGTCGTGCTAGTGGTAAACGTGATGGAATTGGTTCGGAATTGAAGGAAACAATTGGCAGACCTGGCACCTGGCATGTTAGTATGATGATGCAAGGGGAAACAATTCCAATTGAAAGTAATCATGTGAGATTGAGTACAGATCAAAAGGATGCCTGGGGGATTCCTCAATTAATAACTTCTATTGAACATACCGATAATGATGAGAAGGTGAAAAACGATTTTCTTACACAAGCGCAGGAAATGCTTGACAAAGCGGGTTGCAAAAACATTGCGCCCCACGATAGTAAACAGGCGCCCGGATTAGATATTCACGAAATGGGCGGTGTCCGTATGGGTCGAGACCCTAAAACTTCTTTGCTTAATAAGTGGAATCAATTTCATAGTTGCAAGAATGTGTTTGTTACGGATGGTGCATGCATGACCTCAACCGGAAATCAAAATCCATCGCTCACGTTTATGGCATTGACTGCACGTGCTGCCAACTTTGCGGTAGAAGAAGCCAAGAAAGGTAATCTATAAATAACCAAATTGTTGGTCATGTTTAAATCAGGAACTTCAGTACTGCTTTTATTTCTCGTTTGTGGGTGTGGAACAAAATCAAGTGAAACAATAAATAACATGAATTCAGCAATTACCGTGAGCGGCTTAGCCCAAAATGGCAAAGGAGGTGCGTTGCTAATCACTTCCGACAACATGATTTACTATATCGAAGGAATGGATTTCTGGAATGCAGATGTTATTAGTAAACCAATACAAGCAACAGGAATCTTACTGACTGAAACCCTGACTGAAGAAGAACTTAAAAATGAACTAGGTGAGTATTCACAAGGAATTGCAGGCGATAAGAGAATTTTGACAAACGTGAAATGGAAACTACTCGAGGATTAAAAACGATCTACAGTCTCCGGACGATTGTTGGATTGCTGCTTCTTCTTTTATCCACAGCATCGGTTGGTCAATCGAATCCAAAATTTAAAGCCATTGCTTTTTTTACAGCACACAACGATCAGGCGCACATTAGTTTTGTGAATGAGGCTAACCCATGGTTTTCGGAAGTGGCTCGCAAGAATAATTTTCAATATGATACAACCAGTAACTGGAGCAATCTGAATGAACAATTTTTGGCCAATTATAAAGTAGTGATATTTTTGGATACGCGGCCTGAATCGCCCGAACAACGTAAAGCTTTTGAAAACTATATGAAGAATGGTGGCGCCTGGTTAGGATTCCACTTTGCTGGGTTTGCATTAACACCTTCCGATTTCCCACAAAACTGGGATTGGTATCATCAGGAGTTTTTAGGAGCAGGACAATACAAGAGCAATACGTGGAGGCCAACATCAGCCGTGTTACGAGTTGAAACAAAAAAGCATCCGACTACTAAAAAATTACCTGTCACTTTTACATCAGCGCCAAGCGAATGGTATTGTTGGGAAAATGATTTGCGTACCAATCCTGATTTTCAAATTCTGGTTTCGATTGATTCAACAAGCTTTCCATTAGGTACTGGACCCAAGTCTCATGAGATCTGGCACAGTGGTTATTACCCTGTGGTATGGACCAACAAAAAGTATCGAATGATTTATTTCAACATGGGGCACAATGATATCGACTATGAGAACAAAACAAAAAAACAATTGTCGTCTACCTTTAGCAGTGCCTCTCAAAACCAATTGATTATTCAGAGTTTACTTTGGCTCGGAAAATAAGGGTCTGAAAATTTATTTTGATTGCGCAGTTTAGAACGCTTAGCTTTAACTTATCTAAGATTCACTTAATCCCTAGTATGAAAAGTATCACTCTTGTCGCTCCATTCCTGCTTTTAGTATTGATTAATTGTCAACCAGAGAATAAATCACTACACACAAAAAGTTCATCTTATCAGGACTTAGTTGCTTTGTTTAAAGCATGGCGAACCTTTGAAGCGCCTCCACTTCGTGAGGGAGCTCCAGATTATACTGCAGCCACGTTTGAAAAGCGATTGCCCGAATGCTGTCTGACTTACTCAATCCAGCCAGTCCATGTTTCGCGTACTCACGACGCCAGCCTGACAGTTGATTGCTGTAAAGCTTTTCACGTCTGAGCAACGCGCCCAGCTCTCCGTGCTTGCACGCATCAGCTTCTTGAAGTATACGTAACTTATATTCCGCATTGAGTGTACGGCGGGGTCGCTTCTCTAACTTCGGATCCGGCGTCACTTGCGTAACTGGCTTTGATGAAGGTTCTTTTGGCACTTGCTGACTTCCTGTTTTCATAGCCCTTAAATCTATGTTATCCCATTTAATGACTGTCTGGGATCAGGTTGACACATAGGGTAGTCAATATTTAACTTCAGTTTTTAGTTTTGAAGACGATTTCAGCCTTCGTCCGACGTAATTTGATTGGATTTAATCGTGCCTGTCCTTATATTCCTAGTGCCTGTCCTTATATTCTTCTTATATTCTAGTGCCTGTCCTTATATTCCTAGTGCCTGTCCTTATATTCGCTCTAGTGCCTGTCCTTATATTCTTCTTATATTCTTCCCTAGTGCCTGTCCTTATATTCCACACGCTGAAGGTCGAACTCGTTCACCGGGAAAGATACTTGACTCGACGCATGGCGCAATCCAGTATCTTCGAATATATTGAAACCTACGACAATCGGCAGAGAA
>CAWBCB010000123.1:0-13826 GCA_963787095.1 uncultured Cytophagales bacterium
GCACCAATTGCCGCTCATGTGCGTGCGGCGTTGCCATGCCAGAGCAGGGGTTCGATCTCCACCACCCCGTCATCGCTGGTCATCATGATGTGCCCTTCCTGTATGGTGCATTGCAATTGCATGGTGCGGCTGACCAGTTTTGCCAGCGCCAGGCTGGCATCCGTCGGCAACCTGAGTACGGTGAGATTGGTGAGGCGGGTCAGTTTGCTTTGATTGTCCTTCCACCAGATGTCGGCAGAGCGTCCGTAGCTGATCAGTACCACATGGCTGGCGCGCCCACAGGCGCGGCGGATGATGCGCTCTTCGGGCAGGCCGACTGATATCCAGCGTTCGATTGCGCCAGTGAGGTCCTTGTGCCACAGGTCGGGTTCGTCGTCACTGCTCATGCCTCTGCCGAAGGTAAGCGCCTCATCGGCGTAGAGCGCAAAGGCCAGCAGGCGGACCATCATGCGTTCTTCGGTTTCCGACTTTTCTCGACATGACATCGATGTCAATTGATGTTCAGTAACCTGCATTTGTCAGTATTTTACATGGGTTGCTACGCGCAGTAGAAGTTTCATTTGATATGATTCATTTGATCACTATGATGCGTGCCATGGTGCCAATCAGGGAGTCTGCCATGTAACTCTAACCGGTCGTGAAAGTTTACGTCATCAATATGGCATGGCCGCTTATGCGATTTTAAGCGCTCCTAAAATTAAAGAATATCTTGATGCTGGCGACGACGTGGTTATTGAAAGCTTGTATTCTTGGCAGGAATATCTAAAAGTTAAGGAAGAGTTTGCTGATAATTTTTTTGTTATCGCTATTTACGCCTCGCCAAAAATTCGTCACGAAAGAATTGTCAGTCGTGTTGAAATCAAAAACGGGTCTCAACGCCGAATCACCAAAGAAGAAGCCATCTTGCGCGATAAAGTCCAGCTCGAAGCAACGCCACCGGCGGCCCAATTGCCATGGCGGACTTTACTATTTTAAATGATGGCACCATGGAAGAATTGTATAAGAAGGTTGATGAAATTATAGAGCAAGTAGTGGTTCATTAAGTTCAAAGTAGAAACAAACACCAATAACCAAGAGACCAGGAACAAACATCAATAATCAAGAAACAATAACCAAATAATAATCAATAAACAATAATCAAATTCACCAAGAATTGGTTATTGAAATTTGAGTATTGTCATGCCAGAGGCAGATCCGCACTGGCGGAGAATTTATTTGGTTATTGTTTCTTGTATCTTGGTTATTATTAATATTTTTGGCCATTGCTCAATTCCATTCACCCCAAATCCGCTGTATAATAAAGTTATGCAAATCAAAATAAAAAAATTAAAGCCCGATTGCATTCTGCCTTCCTATGCTCATCCCGGCGATGTTGGCTTAGATTTGTATTCTCTTGAAGATTATGAGTTAAAATCAGGTGAACATAAAGTTTTTTATCTCGGCTTTGCCCTCGAATTTACCGAAGGCTTCGCCGCCATCATTAAAGACCGCGGCAGTATGAGTGTTAAATATGGCATTCATACCGGCGGCGGCGTTTTTGATGCCGGCTTCCACGGCGAATATAATGTTTTATTGATGAACTTATCTAACCAATCTCATCAAATAGAAAAAGGCGATAAAATCGCCCAGCTTGTCATCTTTCCCGTAGCTATTGTTGACCTCAAGAAGTCGAAAGTTTAAGTGAAACCACCCACGGCTTCGGTCAATTCGGTTCAACTGGGAGGTAAAACCAAAATCAAATTCTTTTTCAATTTTTGAGTTTTTGTTTTTGGTTTTTTATTTTTTATTTTTGATTTTTCATTATGCACTCCCTTCGCATCTACACCCTAAACGACTTGCCACCCGAAATTCGCGCTGTCACTTTTGCCAAATGCTCCCGCTCGCCCGAGCCCTTTGACGAAATCGCCCGCGACTTAACCGCTGAAAAATCCGCCGAGTTCCACGAAAAATGGGTTGTCGGCTACGGCCATTCTTCCGTCGCCGAGCACGCCGTCCTCTCAATCGCCGTTGAAAATGTTTCCATTCTCGCCACCAAAGTTATCGAAGACAATCGTCTGGTCTCCTTTACCGAAAAATCCACCCGCTATCAGGTTTCGACCGCAACAAATATTATCAGCCGAAAAAGCTTCATGGACTCGGAATTCGCGTCTCTTTATGAAGAAACCGGCAATTTTCTTTTTGATACTTACGAGAACATTTTTCCAAAAATTTTAGAATTCGTCAAAAATAAACACCCTAAAAAACCAGAAGAGACAGAAAAACTTTATGAAATGACTTCCAAATCCCGCGCCTGCGACATCATTCGCCTAATTTTGCCCACCGCCACCCAAACCAATTTAGGCATGACCATCAACGCCCGCAATCTTGAATACGCCATTGTCAAACTCCTTTCCCATCCTCTCGAAAGAAATGAACGAAATCGGCGCCGAATTCAAGCACGTTTCCTCCAAAGAAACCCCGACCTTGGTTAAATTCGCCAACAAAAATGAATTTATGAGTGAGACCGCCAAAAATCTCGAGAAAACGAAGCCCGTATAATTTTAGACAATCAACCAATCGAATCAGTTGCGGATGTTGCCTTAGTGAGCTATGATAAAGATGCGGAAGATAAACTCGTCGCCAGTATTTTATATCGTTATTCTCAAAAAAGTTATTCGCAAATTTATCAAAAAGTCAGCCAAATGTCGCTAGAAGAAAAACTTCTGGCAACGATATTTTTACAAAGCCCATCATAACCTCTTGAAGTTCATACTTAGGCTCCAGTATGCCGGGCGTATCAGAATAAACAATTTGAAAATCTTCACCATTTAAAATACCCATGATACGATGTCGGGTAGTTTGTGCTTTGGAGGTAATGATGGAAAGATTTTCGCCCACCAGTTTATTCATTAAACTGCTCTTGCCAACGTTGGGGCGACCTACAATACTGACAAAACCTGATTTATGAATAGACATGATGTTGATGTAAAGGGTTAAAGTTAGGTCTTCTGATTAAAGATTGAACAATTTAATTTTTGAAATAAAGATAACAATCCTGTAATGCTGGGATTATGAAATGGTGGCAAGTTGCAACGCTATCAGCGATCAAATAATAAGAGTGCTTAGTTAGCAGGAATGAGACGAATCAAACAACTTTTACTGGAATATAGGTATAACAAACGATTGCGAATTTGATTTTTTTCAACTAATATTTGCCAATTAAAGAATGAAACTTCCTCACATCATCGATTTTAAGGCTAACGAAGCCGAGTTATTAAGACTTCTTCGGGAAGGAAGCAAAGATGCTTTTGAGGAAATTTTCAAATTTTATTGGAAAGACATATATAAACATGCTTGCTCGAAATTGCGATGTAAAGAGGAAGCCGAAGAGGTAGTGCAGGATATCTTCACAACGCTTTGGGTAAAACGCGAACAGCTTCTAATCACCAATCTAACCTATTACTTACACGCCTCTGTTAAAAATAAGGTGTTGAATATTGTGCGCTCTCAAATTGTTCAAGATAAGTACTGGGAACACTACAAAGTTTATTTGACAGGCGCGAACGCCATTACGGAAGAAACAGTTTATTATAATGACTTAAAAAAAGCTTTAGAAAAAGGCACCTCTTTTTTATCCAGTAAGGCAAAAACAATTTTTCAACTTAGCCGCATAGAGGGTTATAAAACTTCTGAAATAGCTAAACGACTAAATATTTCTGAAAAGACTGTAGAATACCACATTACACGTTCCGCCAAAGCGCTTAGTGCATACCTAAAAGATTATCGTGGCTCTGTTTTAGTCTTATCCTCTTCTTTCTTATCTGATCTGATACTGGAAAGTACCTGTATGCTTCCTATCTAAGATTTCTAAAAATAAATCGTTTTAGGGTTAGGGATAAAGTTAGGTTTCGTGTCTTCTCTAAAGCAACCAACCTTAAAATGCCTAAATCAAGAGAGGAGTTTAACAATTTATTGGAAAAATACTTAAAACGCCAATGTACCCTTGAGGAGGAAAGACTCATTGATCAATGGTATGAAGCAATACACAATACTTCGGAGTCGGATTCTCTAGAACAAAACAGTGAGTTGGAGAGCAAGTTGTGGGAAGCCATTGACAGGAAGACTCAATTGAGATACGATTCTTACGATGAGCATTTGACATCCCCAAAAAGGGTTTCTGGTTTTCAAAAACTTATTGGTATAGCAGCATCACTGCTAATAATTGTGTGTGCAGGTGTTTATACCCTTACCAAACCACTTTCAATAAATAACGCTACCACCCACGTTGAATCAGGTGCGAGCGAGTCAAACAATTTAATTATAAAAAACACGGATAGTAAAATCGTTAAGCCTGTGCGCATGGATGACGGGAGTTTGATCGTATTGCAACCGGGTAGTGAGATTAGGTATAAGAAGGCTTTTGCCTCTGATAATCGGGAAGTTACCTTATCAGGAGAAGCATTTTTTGAGATTGCGAGAGACGAGGATCATCCATTCTTTGTGTATTCACAAGGGTTGGTAACCCGTGTATTAGGAACAAGTTTCAATATCAAAGCTAAGCCTGGAGATAAAACAATTGTAGTAGATGTAAAAACAGGAAAAGTGGCTGTTTATAAAGAAAGCAGCAGGGTAAATGAAAAAGAATATTTTCTTACTCCAAACCAGCAGGCGATTTATAATCGAGATGCTGATGAGATTGTACAACAGTTGCAGGAAAATCCTCAGGTTATACTTACCGAGTCGGTAATCAATGAAATGAAATTTGATGAAGCCCCTGCGGTTGAAGTCTTTATTGCCTTAGAGAAAGCCTATGGTGTGGATTTGGTCTACGATGATCAAGTCTTCTCAAATTGTTTTTTAACGACCTGGCTATCCAATGATGGGCTGTATGAAAAGCTTCAGATTATTTGCAAAGCCTTGGGAGCAACTTATGAGACCAGGGAAACGAAAGTGATTATACACAGCAAAGGATGTGAATAAAAAATAAATTTTAAATGAATATGCCTATGAAAAAATATTACGGGAATAAGTAAAAAGTAACCGATGGCATTGCAGTGCCATCGGTTCTTCACCCTGCCAGCCAGGCTGGCAGCGCTTTTATTTTTGCTCTTACACAAAAACACTTAAAGTTATGATTAAACTTTTATCTCATCAAAAAGGAAGATTGATTTTCATTATGCGTGTATCCTTGATAAACATGATCTTGAGTAGTGTGCTTATCACAATTGGCTATGCCCATGATGCTACTGCGCAAGAATTACTGGATCGCAAGGTAACTCTGAATGTGAAAAACATGGCCATGAAACAAGTGCTTGAAGAAATTGAAAGCAAAACTCATGTCAAATTCACGTATCGACCAAAATTGGTGCAAACACGAAAGAGGGTTACCCTCAGCGTTGTTGATCTTAAAGTTCGCCAGGTTTTGGATAGTCTATTTAATACGGACATTTCATACGAGGTTATAGGGGATCAAATTGTTATTCTACCTGCACCTGAAGTTGGCTCATCTCGGGTCAATGAAAAAATGGGAACAGAGTCATTGGCAATTTTAGTTACCGGAAAAATTACCGATGAAACAGGAATGTCTATCCCAGGGGTTAACATATTAGAAAAAGGCACTACTAATGGTACCACTTCTGATACAGATGGAATGTATTCGATTAATGTGGCCGATGGAAATGCTATTCTGATTTTTAGTTTTATTGGATATGGTACTCAAGAACTAGCTGTTGCCAATCAATCGACTATCAATGTTAATCTGGTAACAGACACACAAACACTTTCCGAAGTTGTGATAGTTGGGTATGGTACACAGAAAAAATTAAATCTTACCGCAGCAGTTGATCAGGTGAATGGTGAAGTGCTACAGAACAGACCCATGACGAATGTAACACAAGGTCTTCAAGGTGTTTTACCAAACCTCAACATCAGGCTCCTTGATGGAAAACCTAATCAAGCCCCCAGCTACAACATCAGAGGAACAACTTCCATTGGACAAGGCGGTAGTGCACTCGTTTTGATCGATGGTGTTGAAGGGGATCCAAGCATCTTAAATCCAAGTGATATTGCCAGTGTTTCGTTGCTTAAAGATGCTGCTGCTGCTTCCATTTACGGAGCACGGGGTGTATTTGGAGTTGTTTTAATAACAACTAAAACACCTGTAAAAGACAAAACAACAATATCCTTTTCAAGTAACTACGCAAAGAAAAGCCCCATTGCAGTTCCAGACTTTGTCACGGATGGTTATACCAATGCTAAAATGTTTGCGGAAGCATTTGTTAATCGGGAAGGCACATTTCCTCAAAACATGAATAAGACTTTAAAGTTTTCACAGGCTTACCTTGATGCTTTCAAAAGTAAAGTTGAATCCGGTCAACCTTACAATGAGGTTGAGATCGATCCTATTACCGGGGAATATGTTTACTATGGTAACACGGATTGGTATGGCTTGTTGTATAAGAAAAATTTAAACTACACTGAGAATAATCTATCCATCTCCAGTAGTGGCGCGAAAACTTCATTTATGATTTCGGGCCGGTTACTAAACCAGGACGGGCTGTTTCGCTACAATTCAGATGATTATTCAATGAAGAATTTCAGGGCTAAAGGTTCTATTCAGTTAACTCCTTGGCTAAGGCTTGATAACAATACTGATTACACAGACCAGGATTATCATAACCCTTTAAACGTTGGTGAAGGGGGAGGAATTTGGAGGAATTTAGCAGATGAAGGTCATACGAATGGAGCGATGTTCAATCCAGATGGGACGTTAACACTGGAAGCTGTATACCATGTTGGTGATTTTTGGTATGGTAAAAATGGTATTGATACTAAAAAGAGAGTCTTTAGAAATACCGCAGGTTTCGCCACTACTTTTTTTAAGGATAAGTTTAGGGTTAATGGAAATTTAACGTTTAGAAATACGAGTAACACAATTTCTCAAAAGCGTGTTCAAGTTCCATACAGCACTAAGCCTGGTGTTGTTGCCTACGTGGGTACAACCACAAACGATCTAAGAGAGGAGAGAAATGAGAATCAATATATAGCATCAAACCTTTATACCGAATTTGAAAACACATTTAACAATGCTCATTATCTTAAAGTTTTGGTTGGTTATAACTATGAACAATCAACCTACCAACTTCTCTCGGCTCAGCGAAATGGTATTATCTATCCTGATGCGAAAAACCTCAATCTGGCATTAGGAGCTTCCTCTTCCATTGGAGGGGGCTGGGAAAAATGGGTTGTTCTGGGTGGATTCTCAAGGATCAACTATGCCTACAAGGATCGATATTTATTGGAAGTAAACGGCCGTTATGATGGTTCTTCTAAATTCCCGGTTGATCAAAGATTTGCTTTTTTCCCTTCTGTATCTGGAGGATGGCGAATTTCTGAAGAACCTTTCTGGAAAGTTTCACCAAAAATTTTGTCTGATGTTAAATTCAGAGGCTCTTATGGGTCGCTCGGAAACGGTAGCATTGCTTCCTATGTTTATCAGGAGCAATTAGGAATATCATTATCCTCTCATATTCTTAATGGAACACGACCGAATTATACCGGGAACCCTACCGTAATTCCTGATGGACTTACCTGGGAAACCGCAACAACCACCGACATCGGTTTTGATTTCGGAATGCTTAATAACCGATTGACTTTTGTGGGCGATTGGTATCTCCGCAAAACATCGGATATGTATACCATCGGCCTTACTCCACCTGCTATTTTTGGTGCTACGGCTCCGAAGGGAAACTATGCAGATCTAGAAACAAAGGGTTGGGAGTTGTCACTAAATTGGAGAGACAAAATAGATCTGGCTAAAAAACAATTAAGCTACACGGTTCGATTTATTCTGGCTGACAATAAATCTGTTATTACCAAATACAATAATCCTAACAAGCTTCTTAATGATTATTACGAAGGCCAGGTAATAGGTGAAATTTGGGGATACAGAACAGAGGGATTCTTTACTAGTCAAGCAGATATAGATAGTCACGCAAAGCAAAGTCCTCAATTTACTGCGGCCGCAAACGGTGTTTGGGCTCCTGGCGACATTAAGTTTGCTGACCTAAATGGAGATGGGTTAATAAACTCTGGAACAAACAGGGTTTCAGATCCAGGCGACAGATCAATAATTGGTAATAGTGCACCTCGCTATACTTATGGAATAACCCTCGGTGCAAATTGGAATAACTTCTATTTCACATCATTCTTTCAGGGGGTAATGCAACAAAACTGGTACCCAAGCACGGAAGCAGAGTTTTTCTGGGGACAATACAATAGACCCTATAACAAGGTTCCAACTTTTCAATTAGGTAATATTTGGACGCCTGAAAATCCTGATGCCTATTTTCCAAGATATATGTCACGGGCAGCGGCAAGCAGCACTACAAGAACACTCGGGGCACCGCAAACAAGATATCTGCAGAAAGTAAGCTATATCAGATTAAAGAATATTCAGATTGGATATAGCCTACCTAAAAGTTTGATTTCAAAAATCGGAGCAAATGATTTTAGAATCTATTTCTCTGGCGAAAACTTATGGACTAATTCTCCTTTGCAGAAACTGGTGAAGCACCTTGATGTAGAAAATGTAGGACCATCCGACCAGCTCTTCACATCATCCAATGCTGGAGATGGATACAATTATCCCATGCTGAAAAGCTATTCCGTTGGATTAAACATTGTCTTTTAATTAATCATTTAAAATGAATTTTATGAAAAAGAAATATTTGTGGCTTGCATTCATAGGTCTGCTTTTTGTTGGATGCGAACTGGAACAAGAACCACAAGCAACTACGCCAAAGTCTGCTGTATTTGGCAGCGAGAGTGGATTACAACTATACGCCTATTCTTTCTATTCCATATTGCCTCAGGGTAGTACGCGATTAGATGCCATGTCTGATTACATGGCCATTAGAGCAGTCCCTGACTTTATCAGAAAGGATGCATTTGCACCGGTGTTAAGTTCAGGGTGGTCTTGGACAGATTTGAGAAATATTAATTACTTCATCGCAAATAATAATGATCCAAAAGTTCCCGCTGAGGCGCGAAGACATTATCAAGGTGTTGCAAGATTTTTCAGAGCATACTTTTACTTTGAAAAAGTAGTGCGCTTTGGAGATGTGCCGTGGATCAATAAACCACTTGATGTGGCAGACCCTGATTTATATGGAGATCGCGATCCCAGAACCTTGGTGATGGATTCAGTAATGGCCGACATTAATTATGCTTGTGCTAACCTCAGATCAGGCAATGATCCCACACGAAGTCTGATAACAAAATGGGTTGCCTATGCTTTTAAATCTCGACTAAGTTTGTTTGAAGGAACATTCAGGAAGTACCACACTGAACTTTCATTGACAGGCACAGCCAATACCTGGTTGAATGAAGCGGCCTTGTCTGCTAAGAAAGTTATGGATGAAGGCGGCTTTTCTATTAGCACAACCGGAGGACTGGGTAAATCATATAGACAGGTGTTCATCAACCCGGCCCCTATTGCCAACGAGGTGCTCTTATCTTCAGTAATGGATCTAACCTTAAATGAATTGAACGATGCCAATTGGTATTGGACAAGCGGTACGTATGGAGATAAAGCCAGTTTAACAAGAACCTTTGTCAATACATACTTAAACATTGATGGTACACCTTTTACCAGCAATGCGGGCTATGAAACTATGTTATTCAAAGATGAAGTAAAGAACAGAGATTTAAGGCTTAAGCAAACCATCCGATCTGGTGATTATAAAAGAATTAGCGCTGGAGTTCAAGTTCCGGCTCCACCACTTTTTTCTTACACTTACACAGGCTATCAGCCAATAAAATGGGCGCTTGATGATATGTACTATGATACGAGGGATCTTAATATAAACTCCATCTCTATGATTCGCTATGGCGAGGTGCTCTTAAATTATGCGGAAGCAAAAGCAGAGCTGGGCACATTAACTGATGCTGATTGGGCTACAACAGTTGGAGTATTGCGTGCCAGAGGCGGCATAACAGGTGGGCTTGCATCGAAACCCGCTTTAGTCGATCCCTATTTGCAATCTGTTTATTTCCCTGGTATTAGTGATCCGTCAATCCTTGAAATTAGAAGAGAAAGAGGTATCGAGTTATGCCTCGAAGGTTTACGATTTAAAGATATCTTAAGATGGAAACGAGGTGAACTGATGAATCAAGAATGGAATGGATTTTATGTTCCCGCTCTCAATACGGTTATGGATCTAAATGAAGATGGAATAAATGATGTTGTTTTCTATCAGGGTACCAAGCCTTCTCTGGGAACGTCAATAACTTATGTAGATGTTTCTGATTTGGTTGCTGGTAAAGTTAATTCACAACTTTTGAAGAATGGAACTTCAGGAGAGCTAACCTGGCTGAATAATGTTCCCAGGCTATGGAATGATAAAATGTATTTTTATCCGATTCCACAAGCAGACTTAATTGCAAATCCTAAACTGGGTCAAAATCCAGGCTGGTAGTAATTGTAAAAACCATTTCACACCTTATTAACTGCAGAGGATATAAATCCTTTGCAGTTAATCTAATATCAAAAATTATAAGTATGAAATTTTTAAAACTTTGTAAGGCAGCCATCCTTGCGTTGCCATTTGTTTTTGTTTTTGGAGGCTCCCATGCGCAAGCAAACAAGGAGATGCCATTTACTATTATAACCTATAATATTCGATATAATAATCCAGACGATGGCGTTAATGCCTGGCCCTTAAGAAAGGATAAGGTTTCTGGTCTGCTTAAATTTCATAAAGCAGATATTATTAATGTGCAGGAGGCTTTGGCAGAACAAATGGACGATCTGGCGGCTCAATTTCCCGATTTTGAACATGTAGGCGTTGGCCGCGATGATGGAAAAAGAGCCGGTGAACACATGGGAGTTTTTTATAGAAAATCAAGATTCGAGAAAGTTACCGATGGCATGTTCTGGTTGAGCGAAACGCCCACAAAGCCTGGCTTTGGGTGGGATGCCGTTTGCAATAGAACGGTGACCTGGATAAAATTAAAAGATAAGCTTACCAAGAAAACATTTTTTGTTTTTGATACTCACTTTGATCATCGGGGTGTTAAAGCGCGCGAGGAGGCGGCACTGCTTATTCTGAAATCAATCAAGGAAATCAACAAAGAAAACCTGCCGCTTATATTAACAGGCGATCTTAACCTGATTAAAACTTCAGCTCCTGTTCAGTCTATTCTTAAAGAGTTACACGATGCAAAAGATAAATCACAAACCACTCCTTATGGCCCTGAGGGAACAAGTGGAGGATTTGATGTAAAACTTACCGTAAAGACCATTGATTATATTTTTGTAAATGATAAAGTGGCGGTACTTCGTCATGGTGTTTTATCCGATTCGTTTGGAATGTTTTACCCATCCGATCACCTCCCCGTATTAGCTGAAGTTAAAATTCTTTAACTTCTCTTTTTGCATATAGGATGTGCGTGTTTTGGGTCACGCACACCTTGTGCATAAGGTTACAAATCCCACAAACAAAAAAAGTAAGGGCACATCAGCACCCTTACTTTCTATATTCTTACGGAATGGATTGTGGTTAATTACCTGCCTATGACCTTCTTAAGGCAGCAAATGGGGATAAAATAAAAAAGGCTTCCATTTCTGAAAGCCTTGTAGTAGCGGGGACAGGACTCGAACCTGTGACCTTTGGGTTATGAGCCCAACGAGCTACCAACTGCTCCACCCCGCGATTTGGACTGCAAAAGTAGAACGCATCGGGTTAAAAACCAAATGATCTGTAATATCCGTTTGCTCCACCTCGTCTTTTTGTAAATTCAAGGCTTTAAAAACAAGAAATATGATAATTGACTTGCGTAGCGACACCGTTACCAAACCAACCCCGGGTATGCATGCTGCCATGATGAATGCTGTGGTGGGTGATGATGTTTTTGGGGAAGATCCGAGTGTGAAGGAGTTAGAAAAGAAGTGTGCAGAGTTATTGGGGATGGATGCAGCTGTCTTTTGTCCTTCAGGCACCATGACCAACCAAATCGGGATCAGGATTTTGACTCAACCCTATGATGAAGTGATTTGTCATAAAGGTTCTCATATTTATAAATACGAAGGGGGCGGTCTGGCCGGAAATAGTTTAGTGAGTGTACGCTTGTTGGAGGGGGATCGCGGAAGAATTTCTGTTGCCGAGATAGAATCAAACATTAATAATGTTCAGGATGCACACCTGCCAATTTCATCAGTAGTGTCTTTGGAAAATACGGTGGTAAGGGAGGCGGGTAGTTATTATACGTTGGATCAAATTAAAAACATTAGTCAGTTTGCACGGGCGCAAGGTTTAAAAATGCATTTGGATGGTGCCCGGTTATTCAATGCATTGATAGAAACAAAAGATAAGGCAGTGGAGTACGGAAAGTATTTCGATACTATTTCAATTTGCTTATCGAAAGGATTGGGGGCACCGGTTGGTTCGGTGCTGGTTTGTAAAAAGGAACTAGAACCGAAGGCTAGACGTATGCGAAAGGCGTTTGGAGGTGGCATGCGGCAGGCAGGTTTTTTGGCGGCTGCAGCTTCTTATGCATTGGATAATCACATAACTCGCTTAAAAGATGATCATGTTAGGGCGAGTGAGTTGGGCAAAACGCTTTCAAAAGTTAACTGGGTTAAGTCAGTAATGCCGGTTGATACAAACATTGTAATTTTTTCTGTGGCCGATCGCGTTACTCCCGAAATGGTATTGACAAAACTAGCCGACCAACAAATCAAAGCGATTGAGTTTGGAGCGAAGGAAATCAGGTTAGTTACTCATTTGGATTTTAATGATCTCATGTTAGAGAAGTCCATAGACACAATAAAAAAGATTTCCTTTTGATGGATGAGTTAGGTAAATCATTTCCAGCTGCTGAAGGATTGGTAGATGCTGAGCAAGGTGGTGGGAAAAAACCGGTGAATGAAAATTGCCTGAACTGTGGCACCAAGTTACTGGATGTTTTTTGTCATCATTGTGGCCAGAAAGATATTCCCAAACGGCAAACCTTACGGGAGTTGATTGAAAATTTCATTGGGTCGTTCTATAGTTTTGAATCAAAATTTTTTCGTACTGTTAAGTACATGCTTTTAAAGCCTGGCTTTCTGCCCATCGAGTATACCGCAGGCAGAAGAGAGAGTTACTATCACCCTGCCAGAGCTTACGTTTTTATCAGTTTTGTTTTTTTTCTTCTCCTGTTCTCATTGCCCGATTCTAAAGAAGAAAAAGAAAGCAAGCCAATGACAACGGAGGAAAAAGTGAAGTTGGATGATAACCTTGAAAAGATGAAAGATCAGCTTGGAAAGGTTGGTTTTGATAGCACGATGATCGATTCCGTGTATAGTCAGGTTGAGCAGGCAATGGACACAACGAATCAGCCGCAGAAAAAAGGGAATAACATAAAAGGGAGAAAAGGAGGTTTTAGTTTCAGTGACTCAGAATATGAAACAATAAAGGAGTATGACTCTGCGCAGAATACCTTGCCTGAGCCGGAACGAGATAACTGGTTTAAGAGAAAATTGAATATTAGAATTATCGAGATAAATAATAAGTACAAAGATGATGATGGAGGTAAAAGATTTGGTGAAGATTTTGGTCAGGCTTTTTTAGAGAACTTTTCAAAAGTACTTTTTTACCTGCTGCCGATATTTGCTCTTTTATTAAAGTTGCTCTATGTACGCAAAGATTTTTATTATTCAGAACACCTCGTGTTTTCAATTTACTATTATAACTTTTTCTATCTCGCTGCCACATTGTTCTTATTAGTGGATTACATTCCAGTAGTTGGGGGGTGGCTGGACGCAATACTTGTTATTTGGATAATTATCTATCTGCCAATTGCCA
>CAWBCB010000124.1:0-15352 GCA_963787095.1 uncultured Cytophagales bacterium
TGTTTCCTTTTTCTCCTGAGGTAAAGGCGGTTTCTTTTTCTGATTGCTATTGGAAGCAACGTGTTGAACAGGCTCCTCTTTCGGAGTTGCAACTGTAGGAACCTCTTTAACCTCAGAGTTTATTTCGTTCGGTATTCCTTTCTTGGTAGCAAGCCTTGCAGCTCTTTCATTTTGTTCTGATTGCCAATAGAACCAACTTCCGGTTAGTAATCCAAGCAAAACAAAAACGGCAGCAGCACGCCATACAATTACAAACTTATTTTTTTTTGAAAGACCCGATTCAATTCTCGACCAGGCTTCCGCAGAAGGGGTGAGTGTATGATCGGCTAGTTTGCCATTAAATAACTTATCAATTTTGTTACTCATACTTGTTCAGTTTTTGAGTCAATACGTTGTTCTGTTTCTATCAGACTTTTTTGTAGTGCTGTCCGTGCACGGCTGAGTTGGGATTTAGAAGTACTTTCTGTGATACCCAATTGCTCAGCAATTTCTTTATGTGAGTATCCATCAATTGCATACATATTAAATACAATCTTATAACCCGAAGGAAGCGTATCAATTAATTTTATCAAGTCGTCCGCCTCCAATTGATTCTCTAACTTGTTATAATCTGGTTCGTAGTTAGCTGCTTCAATTGTTGTCTCCAGATACATATTCTTATTTCTTCTTAAATAACTAAGCGCTTCGTTTACCATTACTCTTCGCATCCAACCTTCAAAATTTCCCTCCCCCGTGTATTGATCTATTTTATCTAAAATTTTGGTGAAGGCTGTGATCAACACATCTTCGGCCTCCATTTTATCCTTTACATACCGGCAGCATAGGGCATAGAATTTCGATGAATACTGCTCATACAAGCGTTTCTGTGCCTGGCGATTCTGTCGCCTGCAGCCTTCAATCAACTCTTCGTCTTTAGCGCGGTAAATCTTAAATTCCATTTAAATCCTTAATCACTACCAAGATGCAAGGTAACGGCCGGAGGTTGCATCGGGTTGTAAACAAATTGTAGAATTTGACTTGAAGCCTAAATTCCCGAGAAAAGCTCAACGGTTTGAAGATATTCGGGGATCATCGTATTCCAGCCCATTTCGTCAATTTTTGCAGCTAATGCAGTAGCACTTGCTAATTCACCGTGGGTTATGAAAGTCATTTTAGGACTATCCTTAAAGTTACTTAACCACTTCAAAATTTCGGATTGATCTGCATGCGCAGATAATCCGTGAATAGTATTAACATGACAGTTCAATGGCACTTGTTCTCCGAATATTTTTATTATTGATTCCCCGTCCTGAATCCTTCTACCACGTGAACCTTCAGCTTGATAACCCGCTAATAGTACTGTATCATGTTCTCTGCGCAGGCGATGAAACAGGTGATGCAAAATCCGACCCCCTGTAGCCATGCCACTTGCAGAGATAATAATGGCGGGAGTTTTAATATCGTTTAATGCTTTGGAGCTTTCAGGTGTGCTACAAAAATGTATCTGGGGCGAATCAAAGATACTCCTCAATTGATTTCCCTCTCGTTCAACTTTTATTTTGTGTTCGCTGCCATGCCGTTCATAAAGCTCAGTAACACTAATTGCCATCGGGCTATCAATATAAATGGGGAGCAAGGGAATCTTTTTGCTTGCCATCAGTTTTTGAAAGTAGAATAGCAGTATTTGTGTTCTTCCAACAGCAAAAGCTGGGACTAAAATTGTTCCGTTATTCTTGACGGCTTCATTAATAATTTTTATTAAGTCTTCTTCAACTTGATCCATTGGATTAAGGCGATCACCGTAGGTTGATTCCACAAAAAGAATATCAGCCTCAGTGAGTGCTTTGGGTGGATACATGATAGGATCATCGTATCGACCGAGATCGCCAGAGAAAACAATTCTCTTTGTTTGGTTCTTGGTAGTAAGTGTTAATTCAACAATAGCCGAACCAAGAATATGCCCTGCGTTATAATATGTAAGCGATACATTATCTATAACTTTTGTTTCTTTTTCAAGACGAATGCTATCCACAAATTCTAACACACGTTCTGCATCTTCAATCGTGAAGAGTGGTTCTGGCTTGCTGTGTTTGGAATACCCTTTCTTAAAAGCAAACTGTGCTTCTTCTTCTTGCAATTTTGCCGCATCGCGAAGCATAATTTTCATCAGGTCTTTCGTAGCATGAGTACATAAAATGCGGCCACGAAATCCATCTTTCACCAACCGAGGTAAATAGCCAATATGGTCGATGTGCGCATGCGTAATAATTACAGTGTGAATGGTAGCTGGGTCAACAGGAAGTGGCTCCCAGTTTCTAAGCCTAAGTTCTTTCTTACCTTGAAACATACCACAGTCAACTAATATTTTTCGACTGTCTATTTCCAATAAATACTTAGAACCAGTGACACTTTGAGCTGCTCCTAAAAATCGCAATCGTACATCCATGAGTTAGTATTAGTCAACTCTTAAATGTACTAAAATAATAAGAGCAAGATGATTGATCATCTTGCTCTTATATAAAGTACGGACTATTTAGTTTAATTTCTTTTAATCACTTCCGGATCGCCCCGATGTGAGACAGAGCTTGTCATTGTTTTTGTGATTTCTAATTTATCAGAAACATAGACTTTTACTGAGGAGGCACCAATAGCATCTACCACTGCATCATTAACCCGGTAGCCATAGGCGCGGAGGGAGGATGCGCCTACTGCTTTTGCTTCCAGGAAGTGGCCACTGCCTTTTAATTCTAAGTTGGAAACTCCTTTAAGATCAACCGTAAGATTATTGGCGTTAATATTTCCTTCGCCCGAAACAGCTCCTAACAATTCAACGTCAAGATCATGCTCATCAAAACCATTGAATGATAAATTACCTGCACCACGCGCCTTTAGTTTTTCCAACCTCGGCATAGTAATTTTTATTTTTACCTTCTCGTTATCAAAGATGGCCTTATCCCAAAAGGAATCCCGGTCATCATCAAAATCGATAATTAATATATCTCCACTGGTATATACATCATACCTCTTTTTTTGTTTTTCCTCACCGTCCATTTCAACTGCATAATCACGTCCTTGTTCTATCTGTACGTCAAACAAACCAGATAATTCCAGCTGGCTGAAATTACGCAAGCCATATTGATCTCTCAGGCGCATTGATTTTCTGCCAGTTGGTTCCTGACAAGTGGTGCATTCAAACCCTCGATCCGTCATTCGCCAGGTGTGATTAAAATTTGAATCACGATATCCTTCATAGTCGCGCGAGTTATTTTGAATGATGTGCCACATTCTTTCTTCAATTACAAAAAGTGTATTGTAAGGAATGTACAAATCCATTTTCAGTCGCTGTGCGCGGAACGGAGCATCTTTCTTAAAGGTAATGTTTGAATCAAACAACAGGATGCTATCGCGTTGCTCTACATTGTATTCAATCAATTGAGCATTCTCTACGGCTATTTTGCGGGTGTTTCCTTGTGCTTCAAATCGCTCTACTAATTTGATCTCAGTGCCTTCGTAGCCTTTAATGTTAAGATCAGTCATATCATAATCATCGAGACCAATTTCATTTATACGAAGAATTGGTATTTGGCCGTTTAGACTAAATGTTTTTTCGACTTTAAATTCGCCTTCTTCCTTAAAGGCATATACCATTTGTGGGATACTGATGCTAAGCGCAATCACACTCACAAAGAATAAAACAAACAACGACCAGCCTACAAGTTGATTAAACACAATCCGCTTGGCAATGATAGAACTACCCAAAAGGCAGATAAAAAGTGCAGGTACAAAAAAAGCAGCAAAGCCAAAAAACACAGTCCAACCCGGGAAGGCATTTTGAAATGCTTCTAATGGCAAGCCAACATCACTGATATCAAAATTCCACCATCCCGGAAAGGAAGAAAAATGGATAAATCCAAAGATGATGCCAGCGGTTGTCAGTAAGAAAATGATCATGGATAATCCTGTAAGGCTAATGACAATACCGATAGCCACACGAAGCACATCAATAAATACTTTAAATAGTGGGCCAAGTACTTTTGTGATCCCTTCAAGGATCATCGCGATTAAGCGAAAGGGGAAGAGGATGATTTTAGCAAACACACTTTCTTCAGCTTGATCTTTTTCATTCAAACTTTTCTTAACCGAGCTTTCAATATTGGTAAGCGTAACGGGTTCGCCCTGCATTTGCATGCGTTCGGTTATTGTTTTCGCTTCGGGCAACGCAATCCATAGAATAATATAGGTTAGTAGGCCTAATCCTCCTGCAAATAAAAATACTACAAACAGAACGCGGATGACGGTAACATCTACACCAAAAAAGGCTGCTACACCGCCTGCTACACCGCCAATCACTTTTTTCTCCGTGTCGCGATACATCTTTTTTACAGAGGCTTCATCTTCCAGATCGTCACTGCCGGGCAGGACGATCCAAAAAATGATATAGACTAACAGCAAACCTCCGTAGCTGCCGAGCACTAATAGTGCAAACAACAAGCGTGGCCAAACCGGATCAATGTTGAAGTAGTGGGCTAAGCCTGCACATACACCACCCAAAATTTTTCTTTTTTGATCGCGCTGAAGTTTTTTGTTTGGCGACTGAGCGCCTGAAAATTGACTTTGCTTTTGAGAGGATTCTGACTTGGTAGATTCTCCAGCAAACTCTTGTTCTTCGGCAGCCTTAAAATCTTTTACACTACCCATGGTAGCTACCAGACTGCTCACATCCTCGGCAGTGATTACTTGCTTGCCTTCATGAAGTTTGGCTAAAAATATTTCGGCAATGCGGCTTTCAATGTCGGATAAAATTTCGCTGCTATCCTCAAACGAAGCGAAGTACCGCTTAATAGAGTCTAAGTATTTGCGAAGGGTTTCGTATCCGTCTTCTTCAATGTGGAAGATAATGCCGCTGATGTTTATACTGATATTCTTTTTCATAGTCGAAACGTTATCAACTGGGGTTTGTGAGTTAGCTAATCGGTTTGGTTTGGATCATTTGCGTGGAGTGAACCAAATCTTCCCAGGTTTCGGATAAACCTGATAGAAATGTAGTTCCTTCCTCGGTTAATTTATAATACTTGCGGGGTGGCCCCGATTTAGATTCCACCCATTTGTATTCCAACAGGCCTGCATTTTTCAGGCGGGTGAGCAGCGGATACAGGGTTCCTTCCACTACAATCATTTTCGCGGCTGTCAATTCATCCAACATGTCGGAGGCATACACCTCACCGCGCGAAATAATATGCAGGATGCAGTACTCCAATATGCCTTTTCTCATCTGTACTTGTGTGTTTTCAAGGTTCATACATCCATATTAGTTTAAGACTAAGATCTTAATGACTTATACGGGAAAGTACTATGTATGGCCAAGTACTGGATGAAATAATTCAATTTATTTTTAAATCCCTTTAATTTGAAGGGATTTAAAGGTTTTGATATCAGTTACCAGTAATTTTAGGGCGGTATTTACTTTATACTATAAATTAATAGAGACTGTGCGGACTGGGCTTAGGCTTTTAATCTTACTGATAGGGCTTCCTTTTTTAGGTTTTGCACAATATTCCAACGACTGGATTAAGTCAGGCCAGAGTTATTACAAGATTCCGGTTGCTGCCAGGGGAGTTTACCGATTAACCTATACGGATTTACAAACCGCAGGGCTTCCGCTTAGCGCGATTGATCCGAGGCGGATTCAGATTTTTCATCGTGGGCAGGAGCAATCCATCTTTGTTCAGGGTCAGGCCGATGCAGTATTTGATCCGGCTGATTACGTTGAGTTTTACGGAACCGGAAATGATGGTACGCTCGATAAAGATTTATACAAACCGGCAAGTGCACAGCCTCATACTTATTATAATCTCTACAGTGACACTACCGCATATTTTCTTACCTGGCAAATATCGGCTGTGCAGGGAAAACGTGTAACTAACTTTTCAGAAGTAAATGTTACTAACATCCCCAAAGAAGTTTCGCATCAGCAAGAAAGAATTCTGATTAACAGCAATCAATATTCGGGGGGTAATAAAGTGGATGATGTAATTCAATACACACACTTTGATGTGGGAGAAGGCTGGACCGGAACCGCGTTGCAGGGCGGACAAAGCATTGATTATACATTGGATTTAATTTCTCAAAGCGCAACAGCTGCGGGCGATCCTCAACTTGAAATTGTTTTGGTCGGTCGCGATCAAATTTCTCACACAGCCGAAATTTATGTGGGTGCTAATGCTGGCTCTTTGCGATTGCTAGACACGCATAGCTTTTCTGGCTACACTACAGAGAAGCTAACCTATTCAATTTTGTGGAGTGATATCGGGGCGGATGGTCGGCTTGCCGTTCGGTTTACGGCACCACCGGCTGGTACAAATCGATTTCAGTTCAGCGCTTCGTATCTTAAGATTTCATTCCCACAAAATTTTGATGCAACTGGTGTAACGGAAAAAACTTACCAGCTCAACCCAAACCCAACAAACAAGTCATACATTGAATGGGATAATGCTGTTGCTAATCTTCGCGTGTGGGATGTTACCGATCCTACTACTATCGTTTCGATTGGTACAACATTTAGTGGTTCCACGTTAAAAGCCATAGTTCCTTCAACACTAACGGCACGATCGCTTTTTGTTTTTAATTCAATAAAGACATCATCAATAAAACGAGTTTCATTCCGTTCGATCAATCCCTCACAAGCTGGGTATGTAGTAATCTCACACACGTCTTTGATGCAACCTGCTTTGGGGTATGCAAATCCCGTAAAGGCGTATGCCGGCTATCGGGCTTCGGAAGCGGGCGGGTTGTACGATACCCTGGTGGTTACAGTTGATCAACTTTATAACCAATTCAATTATGGAGAAACATCGCCACGTGCTATTTATGAATTTATGCGGTATCTGGTTGAAGGTGGAACACCAAAATATCTTTTTCTGATTGGTAAAGGTAGAGATGTGAGCGCGGGCTTTCATCGATTAGTAAATCCTGCCTCTACGATATTAAAAGATCTGGTTCCTTCAGCGGGTTTTCCTGCAGGAGATTTTATCTATACTGCCGGGTTGAATGGAACTATGTATGAACCGGCCGTGCCTACCGGTAGGCTTTCGGCAAATACATCGGCACAAGTTGCAGGCTACCTAAATAAAATAATTGAGATTGAGACTGGAGTAGCTGTACAACCCTGGCAGAAAAAAGGTTTGCATTTGAGCGGGGGTATTCAACCCAACGAGTTAATTGCTTTTCGCGAATATGTTGATGGATTTAAAACTATTGCAGAAGATACACTCTGGGGCGGCTCGGTAACAACAATTGGCAAACGTGATCCTAACCCGGTTGAATTAATAAATATTTCGGATAAGGTAAACGAAGGCATTAATCTCATTACCTTTTTTGGTCACTCATCACCCAGCACGATTGATATCGATATTGGATTTGTGTCCGATCCTACCATGGGATACAATAATCCGGGTAAGTATCCTGTCTTTTTAATCAATGGTTGTAATGCTGGTAATTTCTTTTCAGGTTCTACTTCGTTTGGTGAAGATTGGATGTTAACAGCTAATAAAGGCGCGCGAAGTTTCATTGCCCATAGTTCGTTCGGATTTGTTTATACCTTGCGGTACTATTCTGATTTGTTTTATAAGATTGGATTAACAGATTCTGTTTTTGTTAAGCAAGGCATTGGTGATGTGCAGAAAGAAGTGGCTCGGCAATATATGGCAGTAGCGCCTGCAACTATTGCCAACATTACGCAAGTGCAACAAATGGTCTTAATGGGCGATCCTGCGGTAAGGCTGTTCAAGCACAGCAAGCCTGATTATGAAATTACATCGGCTTCGCTTTCCATTGAATCGTTTGATAGCAAACCGGTAACCGTAGCAAGTGATTCGTTTGCTGTTAAAGTTGTAGTGAAGAATCTCGGGCTTGCAAAACCAGTACCGATGGATATTAGATTGGTGCGAACACTGAGTAATGGAACTCAGATCATCTACGATTCAGTAATTGCTCCTGTACTTAATATAGATACCTTATTAATTAAAGTGTATAAGGAAACAAACTCGGGTGGTGGTAACAATCAGTTTACAGTAACCATCGATCGCTGAAAACAAGATTGATGAAATCAATGAAAATAACAATGATGCAACGTTCAATGCTTTTATTCCTTCCAATACTACGCTTAATCTCTTTCCAACATCATATGCACTTGTCAATCAACTAAAAACCAAATTAGTTTGGCAATCAACCAATTTGATTTCAGCGTCACGTACATTTTTAATTGAAATAGATACAACCTTACAATTCAATAGTCCTTATTTAGTAAAGCGAGAGGTTTCGGGTAAAGTGCTTGCATCCCTCGAGGCTGATTTACTAAACACCGATTCAACGGTATACTTTTGGAGAACTCGCTTTAAGGATCCACAATCAGGAGAGAGTGTTGACTGGACTACCAGTTCTTTTGCTTTTATTTCAGGAAGTGGTGAAGGCTGGGCACAACTTCGAAACGATCAGATTACAGAAAATAATTTCTCAAGTCTGATAGCTGATGGTAAGCATTTTAGTTTTGAAGAGACGAGCACTTCAGTTGCTGTAAAAACTTTTGGTAGTGGTAGTCCATTGCCGGCAACGGATGCGTCCATAAAAATAAACAATGCAGAGTTCAATCTGGCAACGCAAGGTCAACCTTGCAGAAACAACACACTAAATTTTGTGGCCTTTAATAAAACAACTGCAACGCCTTATGCAGGCATACCTTTTATTTTCCAAGACCCCCGCACCTGCGGTCGCGAACCACAAGTGATTAATAGTTTTACAGCGGCCGAATTAGAAAATGATTTAACGGCATTTATTAATGCAGTAGGCGTGAGTGACTCGGTAGCGATTTTTTCGATTGGAAATGCGGGCTATTCATCATGGTCAAATACTGTTAAAAATAAATTAGGAGAGCTGGGCATTGGGTTAGCAGAGTTGAATGATTTGCAAACTGGAGAACCGATTATTGCGTTTGGAAAAAAAGGTGCAATTCCTGGGAGTGTATCACTGATGCGCGCATTATTATCACCAGAGAATGAGCAGGTGATCGTTGATTCTCAAACAATCACAGGACGGAAAACAGAAGGCACTATGAAATCGACTATTATTGGGCCGGCTGCAGCGTGGAAACAATTTGTAGTAAAGGCCGATAAGGTAGAGCCTGAAGATGAAATAGTATTTTCCATCTTGGGAATTTCATTGGATGGAGTTGAATCTATCATTGCTAGTAATGCAGGAGTGAATTATGATTTGTCTTCAATTTCAGCGGAAGATTTTCCGTATCTAAAAATTGTATTTCAGACAAAAGACGAAATCAACCTAACTCCATCGGTATGGAAGAACTGGATTGTTTTATACGAACCCTTAGCAGAAGGAATTTTACTCTGGAAAGAGAAAAGTCCACTCATCGTGCAGGAAGGACAACCCTGGAGTTCTTCCTACGGTTTTGTAAACATCTCCAACAAGAATTTTAAAAGTTCGCTTCATGTGGACGTAGAAATTTTTACGAAGGAATCGCAGAATCGAGAAAAGCAAGACATAATTATTGATGCACCAGTTCCAGGTGACACTACTGTTTTTGAGATAACCTCTTCAACATTGGGTAAGATTGGACTTAATGATGTGAATGTATTTGTAAACAAAAGAATTATTGCAGAGCCTTATTATGATAATAATTTTATTGGCCTATCAGATTTCATTTTAGTGCAAACGGATAAAACACCGCCCATTTTAAATGTAACATTTGATGGACGAACACTGCGTAACGAGGACTTTGTTTCATCGACACCCTTGGTAAAAATCACTATGAAGGATGAAAATACCTATCGATTGAAATCGGATACGGTAGGAGTAACTTTATTATTAAGGTACCCATGCTCAGGTTCTTCTTGTCCGTTTACCCGAATAGCTTTAGGTGGAACTGATGTAAAATGGTTTGGTGCTACCGCCAATTCAGATTTTAGAATTGAGTTTACGCCAACCCTTGCTGATGGCAACTATGTGTTGTCTGTTCAAGCAGCCGATGTTAATGGGAACTTGAGTGGTAATGTTCCGTATGAGATTTCATTCACGGTGAAGTCAGAGCCCACACTCGATTTTATAAGCGTGCATCCAAATCCATCCAGCAGTAGCTTCTTTTTCAACTTTATCCTTACCGGAAATGAATTACCCGATGATTTTCAATTAGAAGTTTTTACGTTAGATGGGCAACGGGTACAGACCTTCACAGTCAATGACATTCAACAATTCCATGTAGGCACAAATGAGCTGATGTGGGACGGTCGTGATGCCTCGGATGGATTTTTGCCCCGTGGATTTTATGTCTACCGCCTGCACATTAAAGCAGGATCAATCGATAAAACCACACAGGGCAAAATTGTTATTATGAGATGATTAATGTTGATGACCACCGGGTCCATGCACATGGCCATGCGCAAGTTCATCTTCGGTAGCAGTTCTTATTTCCATCACCTCTACATCAAAATTTAATTCAACACCAGCCAAGGGATGATTAGCGTCAACCGTAACTGAGTCGAGACCAATTTTGGTGATCGTAACAACTTGACCTTGGTTTGTTTGGAATTGCATACCTACCTCAATCTTTTGATCGCCAAATGCAGAGCGCGGAACTTGCTGCATTAAGTCATCACTCTTTACACCATATCCATTTTCTGGGCTTACTTTAATATTGAATTTATCACCTTTCGATTTTCCTTCTAGCCCGTTTTCCATTCCGGGAATCAGATTTCCGTTACCGTGAATGTAAACAAGTGGACTTTTACCTGAACTTGAATCCAGAATATTACCATCGTTATCAGTAAGTGTGTAATGAATAGAGGCTACTTTGTTTTTGTCAATCTGCATGTGTTATGATTTTTTAAATGAGAGATTGTCAAAATTATGAATACTATAAATTAATACAAATAAAAAGGGGAATTGTCTGAGCCAATCAGATTTAAAATGAAGGTATTTTACTTTTTATAGTGCATCCAACGATTGATTTTAACGGTTGCTTTTCCGGTAACATATCCAATCCCTAAGGCGAGTGGATAATCACTTGTCCAATGCACACCATTATTAATCATTGAGAAGCTGACCAACGTCATTACCCCAATGCCAACAGGTGTAATCCATTTTTTTTCGGGATAGTGAGAAGTTACAATGGTGAAAGTTGCCATCATGGTGGCCAGATGTCCGGAGGGAAATGCATCGTATCGTGATGTGTTATTCTGATATTCAGATAACCCTGGAAAAGGTCGCCATACACCGCCAGAAGCTGTTGCTCGAAATGGACTTTCTCTGCCTGAGATTCTTTTTATGCTTTGAGTAAGTATACCTACGGCAAGTTGTGCTTGCAAAATTTGACTTGCTGTTTGTATAGCGCGGTAGTCTCTTTTAATTTTTCCATACGTAAACATACCTCCGGATAGCAGTACGCTCGCCATTCCCTCTCCAAGCGAATAGATAAACGTGTTGGTATTATCAGGAACATCGTAAACATCTACTTCAGTACTTCCTAATTTAAAACTAAATGAAGTGCGATAGCTTCGGGTCGCATCAAGTTGTATGTATCTTCCAAATTGTTGGGTAGCGTAAGTCATATTTTGATCGATACTCAACAGCAATAGAGTTGACCCAGCGATCGCGCTAAGCATACAAATTCCTTTTTTACTAGCTGTCATTTTGAAGGACACCGCTATCGTTTTAGGAACTTGTGTGATGAAACTGAAAGGCTTTGGTTTTTTGTAAATTGTTAATTCACCATTTAGCATTCCAACAATAGTGCTATCGGTTTTACGCAAGCTTTTGGTTTGGGTAAAAGAATCTGAAGTTGACTGCGCAATTCCTCCAAAAGATTGAAATATTAAATAAGATAAAATCAGAATTCTATAATTGACTGAGGGTGTCTGCATGCTTGGAAGCTAAATTTATTAACCCTGCTTAAAACTGTGCCTTCTATTTTGTGAGTAAACATACATAATGTGTAGAAAATAGAGCCATATGTGTGGAGAAATCACCTCACGTAAATTTCTTTCCTTGTGATTATAGCACATTTTGTATTCGGCATGAATTTTCTATCAGGACGATTAAAATGATGATTATGAATTCTTTAAAACATCCAGAAAACGCAGCACAAACTCAATTGGATAACCGAATTGCAAAATCAAAGCCATTCAAATTAGGTTGGACAACCGATGAAACAGAAGAGATAACAAAATCACTCAATGAGCTATTGGCCAATTATACAGTTCACTATCAAAAACTCAGAAACTATCATTGGAATGTAAAGGGTCCTGATTTCTTCGATCTTCATGAGCAATTTGAAATTCAATACACGGAAGCGGTTCAAAATATTGACGATATAGCCGAGCGCATTCGGATTTTTGGAAAGAGTCCGGTAAGCACGCTGCAAGAATACATCGACATCTCGGAGGTTAAGGAAACCACGTCACAGCTCAGTTCAGAATTAATGGTAAGAGAAATCTTAACAGACTACAGGCTTCTGCTTAAACATATGTGTTTAGTGGTGGAGGTAGCTGTTGAACATGAAGATTCTGGAACCGAAGAAATGGTGAAACGATTTATCAACAGCATTGAAAAACATCACTGGATGCTTTCGGCTTTCATGGCTAATTAAAAAATTACTAAATAATAAAATATGAAAAAGTTACTTGTTTTAAGTTTTCTGTTAGGCATTGGTCAATTTGCTTTTGGTCAATATGCGTTGGATAAAGGTCAATCCCAATTTAATGCTGGGTTCGGGTTTTCATCGTGGGGAGTTCCTGTGTATGCAGGTTTTGATGTAGGCGTGCATCGCGATATCTCTGTGGGTGGCGAATTCTCTTACCGTTCTTATTATGATAACTACCAGGGACCCAACAAGAGCAAATATCATCATAGTATTGTAGGTCTTGCCGGTAACGGAAATTATCATTTTAATACGTTGTTGGATATACCTACAAACTGGGATTTTTATGCTGGACTAAATTTAGGTTTTTACTTCTGGAATTCAGATAATGATTATCCCGGCACAAGAAGTTCAGGTCTGGCCTTAGGCGGTCAGATTGGAGGTCGCTATTATTTTTCAAAGAAGTTTGGAATTAATCTGGAAGCAGGTGGCGCCAATGCCTTTTCGGGCGGAAAGTTTGGAATAACTATTAAGTTATAGTCGCACAACGCGAAATGACCAATTTTTATAACTGGGTAAGAATAAGATTGATTCAATCTTATTCTTATTTAAAGGCATTACCTGTCAAAACCAGAATGCTTGTGCTTGGAGGTTGGTTCTCAGCAAGTATTCTTGCCTTTCTGTTTGTATTATTTCTTTTCACCTGGTTAGGATTTTTTGGATCACTACCCGACAAACAAGATTTGATTGAGGTGAAAAATCCTACAGCCTCAGAAGTATATAGTGCCGACAGCGTGTTGTTGGGAAGATATTTTTTTCAGGAACGGTCCAATGTTTCGTTCAGTGATTTCCCCACGCATGTTATTGATGCCCTTGTTGCCACCGAAGATATTCGGTTTTATAATCATCATGGAATTGATTTTCAGAGTTTGGGACGAGTGGTTATAAAAAGCATTTTGTTTCAAAACGAATCAGCTGGTGGAGGAAGCACACTTACGCAGCAACTTGCTAAGAATTTGTATCCACGAAAAGAGTACTGGTTCTTCTCACTTCTTATTAATAAGATGCGAGAGTTAATCATTGCATCGCGAATCGAGAAGGTATATGATAAGGATTCCATTCTAACACTCTACCTCAATACAGTTCCGTTTGGAGGCAACGCTTTTGGTTTAGAAGCTGCGGCACAACGATTTTTTTCTGTTTCAACAAATGAGTTATCGATTGATCAAAGTGCTTTATTGATTGGGATGTTAAAAGCCACTCATGGATATAATCCAAGAGTATATCCTGATAAAGCAAGGGTTCGAAGAAACGTGGTGCTGGCGCAGTTTCAAAAGTATAAAGAATTGGATTCTGATTACATCGATTCGATACAAGCCATGCCGATTGAATTGAAGTATAGTAAGATTACGCATCACTCGGGGTTAGCTCCTTACTTTCGTGAACAAGTTCGGTCGGATGTATTGAAATGGTGCGAGGAATATAACTCCACGCATGAACAGCCAATCAATCTCTACACAAGTGGATTAAAAATTTATACAACTATTGATTCACGCCTTCAGGATTATGCCGAGCAAGCGATGGAACGCCAAATGACAAAAGTTCAACAATCGTTTTTAACTCATTGGAGTAAAACTGAACCCTGGCAGCGATATCCTGAAATGATTAATGAATTGATTAAAAAATCGAATCACTACAAATCGCTAAAGCAAACAGGAATAAAACACGATGAGATATTAGTAGAGCTGAATAAACCTGTTCTTATGAATGTGTTTACATGGGAAGGCGAGAAGGAAATAGCCATGAGTCCAATTGATTCCATTAAGCACTATTTGAAATTTTTAAATGCAGGATTTCTTGCCATGGATCCACAACACGGTGCTGTTAGGGTGTGGGTAGGAGGAATCAATCATGAGTATTTTCAATATGATCATGTGCGCGAAAGTACCAAACGGCAAGTAGGTTCAATTTTTAAGCCGATTGTCTATGCAACGGCAATGGAACAAGGGGCGAAGCCATGTTCTTTTACTTCAGCTGAAAAAGTTACCTACACCAATATGGAAGATTGGGCACCTGAAAACACGGAAGACAATTATGGTTTAAAATATTCTATGCCGGGTGCATTAGCTAAATCAGTTAACACGGTTTCGGTAAGAATATTAGAACAGGCCGGAATTGAAAGCACAATTTCTCTTGCTCGTAAGATGGGAGTTAAAAGTAATCTCAGGGCGGTTCCATCACTCGCGTTGGGTACCGCAGAGATTTCTATGATGGAAATGGTTACAGCCTATTCATGCTTTGCTAATGAGGGGCGCTCAGTTGAACCTTTTTATATCACTTCAATCACTAACCATGAAAATGAAATTTTGGCTGAGTTTAAATCATCGGAACAGCATCAGGCATTGACAAAAGAAAATGCAGAATTGATGGTGCATATGTTGAGGCGCGCGGTTAATGAAGGAACAAGTTCAAGTCTGCGCTCACAGTTTGGCCTTACGAATGATATTGCTGCCAAAACAGGAACCACTCAATCAAACACAGATGGCTGGTTTATGGCTATCACTCCAAAACTTGTGATGGGGGCCTGGGTAGGTGGTGATGATCCGCGCATCAGGTTTCGATCTACCGCTCTGGGGCAAGGTTCGCGAACAGCGTTGCCCATTGTTGGTGAATTTTTAAAACTGTGTAATTCGGACAAAGGCTTGAATTCAGTAACACGCGCAAAATTCC
>CAWBCB010000125.1:0-7647 GCA_963787095.1 uncultured Cytophagales bacterium
AGCAGGGGTGCCTATCGGTTCCGAAGCGGGCAAAGGATATTTTATTGTCGATGGGTTTCATCTTCCGCCTGTTATGTTTACTCAGGACGAAGCCAACTCGATGATGCTGGCCGGAAAGTTAGTGGAGAAGATAGCCGATAAGTCTGTGCGGGCTGCATTTGATTCTGCACTGTATAAAATCAAATCGGTGCTAACGGATTCTGACAAGGATAATCTCGAAACCCTAGATTCAAATATTGAAATTCATTTTCGGGGTCGGAGTGCCAACAATGACGAATCATTTCCGGATCACTTCATGACCGAAATTCAACGGGCAGTTGCCAAAAAGCAGGTGTTGAAAATAGATTATTGCAATGCCAATGGCGAAGTATCGCAGCGCTTGGTTGAGCCGGCAGGTATTTTCTTTTATAGCCTGGCCTGGCATTTAATAGGCTGGTGCCGATTGCGAAATGGCTATCGCGATTTTCGGTCGGATCGCATAAAAGCGATGACAAATACGGATGAAGTGTTCAAAAGCAGGAGCGATGTTTCGTTGAAGGAATACTTTCAGGCGATGTTCATGTCGAACCGAACTCTTGTACAAGCTGTTGTTGTGTTTGATAAAAAAGCATTGGTTAACCGACCGCTTCGGTCGGCTGTAACGCAAACGGATTTAGGAGATCGGGTGCGGGCTGAGTTTATGATGGATAGTCTGGATTACATTGCCCGGTGGTTGCTCATGTTTGGTAACGAAGTGGAAGTAGAAGAACCTGAAGAACTCCGGAACCGGGTTTCTCAGCTAGCGGAGGAATTGTTCCATCACCACACGAAGGCTCAGTCTGTCTAGGCTCAAATCTATTCGTCCCTTTTTATTTGTAAATCTTCCTTCTCCTGACATAGCGGTGTCACTCGCTCATAAAATAATTGAATATTTCTTTTTTCTGGTGACATAAGGCTGTCATAACACAGGTGTTTCTTAGAGTAAAATTTAAGACTATGACACCGACAAAAAACACCCCGTATCTAAAGCACGTAAAGCCGATTAACTTTTTATTCTTTCGGGTAGAAACCACCGTAAAGGAACTAAACCAGTTGTTTTGGGTTGCTCCTGAATTATTCAAAGAAGCCGTAACAAACAACCTCACAATCACCGGTCCTGTTCACTGGCACTATTTCAATTTTTTGGGCGATCTCGAAAAACCCTTCACCCTTGAAATCTCGCTTCCGGTGGCAGAGGTGCTGAATGATTATGATGGCAAGTTTCACTTCAAACGAACAAGCGAATTCAAATGCATTTCACTTGTGCATGAAGGAAACTGGCTGGACTTGCCCAATAGTTATGCAGCGCTCATGAAGTTTGTACAAACGGAGAAGTTACAACCTGCGGCTGTAAACAGAGAGCTATACCTGAATGTAGATTTCAATTTCCCGGAAGCAAATACAACTGAAGTACAAATGGGAATTGCTTGAAAATAAATTTAAAAATGAAACGAATAATACTATTGATAGGAATAGTGACGGCTGCAATCATAATATGGATTACACATATATCAATTTGAAACACTATGGAAATATTTGTTTTTAAAACCTCGGTCGAACCTGAACATGTATCAAGGCTTTCACCTTATCTTGATGTTTTGGTAGGAAAAGGGAAGTGGAATTTTGCATTGGATGATTGCGATCGCATTCTGCGCGTAAGGTCTGGTAGCATTATGCCTCATCAACCTATAGAGTTATTAGCAAAACAGGGATTTAAATGCACTGAATTGGAATAGCCATGAGAAAAATAATTTTAGGATTGGCCGTTAGCCTCGATGGATTTATTGAAGGCTCGAATGGAGAGTACGATTGGTGTTTCACAGACCAAGACTATGGTCTTACAGATTTTTTCAAGAGTATTGATGCCATTTTCATGGGACGAAAATCTTATGAGATGGCACAACAAACGGCTGAAAGCAATCCCTGGAAGGGGATGAAGACCTATGTATTTTCAAATACACTCAAGTCGGTAGATAGTAAAGAGGTTGAACTAATTTCTGGTGACATTGAAAAACGAGTTAATGAGTTGCGCATGCAACCAGGCAAAGACATTTGGTTATTTGGTGGAGCCGAATTACTGACAAGTTTTGTAAACAGCAATTGGGTGGATGAATATTGGCTTTCGGTTCACCCCATTGTATTGGGTTCAGGCAAACCATTATTTCAAAATATTACAGAACGGAAGAGGCTAAAACTGATTCACTCAAAGGTGTACGAAACAGGGTTGGTTTCTTTAAAATACAAACCGGTTGAATAACATTGGCTGTTAATATTTAAATGTAAACGTTAATCTGTAATCCATCATTTGCGAATAACTGGTATAGACATACCCAACATGATGTTTGTGGATTACCTGTGTTTGTGTGTTGATGAAAGCTGCTTCCACATCGCTGGTGCGATTAGGGGGTACGCTTCCATGGTGCGCAGCAGGGGCATCGGTGTTCATGTAATTTACTAATCCACCCTGGGTGTAGTTGGTGCTCAGATTAATAAATAGATGATTATCTCTAAGTTTTTTAAATAGAGATCCGAGATCGTATCTCAAGCCACCACCAAAGGAATATACAAGTGTACCGTCTTTTTGAAGAATGTCTTCTTCTATTGGCTTGCAACTATCAAAATCATCCGGATCGTAAATATTTAAGTTTGTTCTAAACCAGGAATAGCCCACCTTTCCCTCAACGTAAGGAAGAATTTTTTTGTCGGTTAAAAGATAGTAACGGCCAGCAGCCATTAAATTTAGAAAGGAATTAGTCACGTTAATATCCATTTCTGCTGTAGTTCCGTCAGAGAACGTGTATTGTTGTCGCGACTGATCGAAACCGTAAATTGAATAATTAAAATCTGCCCCAAGTGAAAACTTCTTGCTGGGCGATACTAAATGGAAATCTAAGATTACTCCATTCCCTTGCTTAATATTTTGTTTCATTTTGCCCGATGGAGATGAATACGCATATCCAAGAGACCACTCGCGCCCCCATTGACCAAATGCTGGATTTAGACAAATTGAGAGCACCATTATCAATAAAGGCTTCTTCATAGATTTCTGGGTTTTCACAAGGAAGATAAGAAAACTAAAGATTTGTTGTTTGTCAGAAACGTAAATCTATTTTTTGAGCTAATCAATTGTGTACATTCGCGCCCATGCGCATGGAAGAAACGGTAGCTGCCGTAAATCTGGTTTATGAAGGGCTGGATAAGCAAATTGCTACCTTTCAAGGGGCTACATCCCTCCATTGCAAAATGGGTTGCGGAAAGTGTTGCTTTAAACCGGATATCGAGGCAACGGTGCTGGAGTTTCTTCCCTTTGCCCTTCACTTGTATAAGCAAAACATGGGCAACCAGTGGCTCGATAAACTTGATTCTATAGAATCAACCATGTGCCTATTACTAAATCCTGTACGCGAAGGTTCAGGACTTTGTACTGAATACCCATATAGGGGTTTGATTTGCCGATTGTTTGGTTACTCGGCACGTACAACCAAGTATGCGAAAAAGGAACTTGTGACTTGTTCGGTGATTAAAACAGAACAAACGGGGGCTTACGCTGAAACGTTAGTGAAAATTGAAGCGGGATTAGATGTTCCTGTTATGAATCAATATTACATGCAATTGCAGTCTATCGACTACAACTTAACGGCTAAGTTCTATCCTATTAATGTGGCAATCAAACACGCCATTGAAACGGTGATGCAATACTATTCTTATGAAAATCCTACTGAGCCAGTTCTTGTGTAAAACCCTTTCCAATTTTATTAATTAGGACCAAAGGCGAGGAGAGATTAATGGTAGGCTTTACTTGTTTCAATACTTTCCTTTTGAGGTTGATTTGAATCAAACAGGAAAGTAGTAAGGACAATAATCACTGCCACAACAATTCCTGCTATCAATACAAGATCTTTATCAGAGGGTTTTATTCGCACAAACCCTCTCTTACCAAAATGAGTGCCATGCCCAAAATGTAAAGAATTTAGGCTTTTTGTAGGATGCTCTTCCATATATATGTTCAATTATGTACAGATTGGTGCTACCATTCCGAACAGGTATCTGGTTACTGTGGCTTGCCGTTTGCTTATTAATTGTCGGATTGAACTTCTTTTCTTTCTAACTTTGTTACTAACAAGTCAATAGAATTACAGAAAAATGAAAAAATATTTCTTTTTGATTATCGTGGTGGGGCTTTTGTCTACTGCAACCCAGGCGCAGGAAGCCAGTGTAAAAGGTGCTGGTGAAGTAAAGTGGATGACGTTTGAGGAGGCAGTTAAGCGATCGGAAACTGAAAAGCGTAAAATTTTTATTGATGTGTATACAGATTGGTGTGGCTGGTGTAAAGTGATGGACAAGAACACGTTTACTGATCCTAAGATTGCAAAATTGCTTAATGAAAAATTCTATCCTGTTAAGTTTGATGCTGAGCAGACTGCCGATGTTACGTTTCGAGGTACTACCTTTAAGTTTGTTCCTTACGGGAACAAGGGCTCGCATCAATTAGCCATGGCGTTACTTAATAATCAAATGAGTTACCCAAATTTTGTTTTTTTGGATGAGGAGTTTCGCATTGTTCCAATTATTGAAGGTTATACTTCGCTGCCCGGCTATCGAAAGCCAGAAGAGTTTCACATTTTTGTAAACTTTGTAAGTGGTGATTTCTACAAAACGATAGCATTTCAGGATTATCAAAAGGAGTATAAATCTCCTTATACAACCCCAGCTGCAGGTACCTCTGGAAACTAACCAGCAAAAAGAAAGCCTCTTGCAGTAAACAAGAGGCTTTTATTTTTTAGGGCTTAGAAGAGTTAATCTTCCTTGCTTTGATTCTTGGTTGTCTTTTTGAAATCTAAGTATCCGATGGCTGCTACAAAGCCAACAATAACGGCCACAATTATTACAAATAAGTTTGCTCCGTCTCCTACATTTTGTTCAAACATACTATTCAGATTTTATTACTCGTCAAAGGTAATGGTTTCTGCCAATTCAGCCTAACCGGACTATTAAATTCCTAACTCTTCCTTGTTGTTTCTCAGTACTTCAATGATAAATGCGATGTGTTCATTTAGGTCAACCCCTAGCAGTTCAACCCCTTTATACACCTCATCACGATCTACTTTTGCAGCAAAGCCCTTGTCTTTCAGCTTTTTAATAACCGATTTCACCTCCAATGAAGAAATTCCGTCCGGTCGAACCTGGCAGCAGGCCACAATAAAGCCTGTTAGTTCATCACAAGCAAGCAAAGCCTTGTCGAGCAACGTATCATAAGAAACTCCCCACTTTGTATAGTGGGCTGAGATGGCATGAGCAATCTTTTCTTCGCCTCGTTCTCTTAATTTTTCTACTATGATCTTAGGGTGTTCTTCCGGGTAAACTTCGTAATCGGCATCGTGGAGCAATCCGGCTACAGCCCACTCATCAGCATCTTCATTGTATTTTTTAGCATATGCTTCCATCACCAATTCGATGGTGCGCATATGGCGAAGCAGACTTTGGTTGTTAGTAAGGCTTAAAAGTAGTTCTCTTGACTCTGTTCTGGTGATCATTTTCGTCTAATGGTCTTTCGTTTGGAATACACAAGGTTAAAGCCACCCAGCACAATAGCAATTGCCAAAATGGTGATCGTTATAATCATGCGAGTCTTCTGTAATTCCAATGATTTTACTTCCGCTTCGGTTTTAATAATCTCCATTTCCTTTTCTTTCTCCTGGAGATCAAGCGCTATTTCCATCTGCGCAATTTTGCGGCTACTTTCTTCGCCATAGATTTTTTCTTTTTTGAGATCGTAACGTACCATAGTTTCATAGGCCTCTTTCATTTTTCCCTGCTTGGAATAGTTGAGTGCCATACTTTTTAAAATGGAGGGCTCAAAAATGAATGCTTGCATTTGTGCACTTAACTCCATGGCGCTATCTAAATAAGCCTGCGAGTTTTTGAATTGACCGGCACGGGCATATACTTCGCCCATGCTGCTGAGAACATTTAATACTACGAGTTGATCATTTTCTTGTCGCGCCAACGCTAAAGCCCGTTTATAATATTCTACCGCACGTTGATAATTGCCTTGCTTGAAGTATAAGTTACCAATGTTGTTTAGCGGGTCGGCATATACTTTTCCGCTTTGTTGGCTTAGTTGATAAGCTTCCGAATAATACTTAAGTGCTTGTTCATAAAGTTGAAGATCGTTGTGAAGATTTCCAAGATTATTCATAGAACCAATAATCTTTTGTTTGTCATTGATTTCCATAAATTGAGTGTGCGATTCTTCAAAATACTTCATGGCTTGCCCGTAATCTTTTTTGAAGGAGTAAATGTTTCCAATATTATTTTTTGTGGTGGCAATTCCTTCTTTGTTTTCAAGAGTTTGATAGAGTTGCAGGGAGATTAAATAATATTCAAGCGACTTATCAAGAGCACCTTGATTTTTGTATGCTATCCCCAGGTTGTTATAAGATGCGGCCATTCCTTTTTTATCATCAATGTCCGTAGCTAACGAAAGTGCTTCGCGGGTATATTCAATAGCTTTTATCGGATCGGAACTTAAGTATGCCCGAAAAAGCTCGTTAAGGGTTTTTACTTTAAGATCTCCTTTGGCGGTACCGAGTACCCGATCAAGGCTATCAACTTTTGATTGAGCCAAAGCCATTGAAGACGACACTAAAACCGCAAAAAACAGGGATATATGCTTCATGAATCGAGTTTAAAGTGTCAATTTAAGATATTATCTCTGAACATGGAATTCTAAAGTCAGCGCTGTTGAGGTAGGTCTTTTTAAATAAAATTATAATCTTGTAGGCAAGAATTAATCTCCTTATGAAAGCACTCCCTTTTTTGATCATTCTTTTAAGTTGTACGCTAGCTCAAAGCCAATCAGACGCTGAGGGTGCTGCTGTTATGAAACCCATCACTCAACTTTTTATGGGGATGAATTTAGGAGATAGCGCCATGGTAAGAAGTGCCTTTGCGAAAGAGGTCACTATGGGCACCATCGCGAAAGATAAATCAGGAAACCCAGTGGTTAGAAAATCTGAACTTACAGGCTTTCTAAAAGCTGTGGGCACCCCTCATCCCGAACCCTGGAGCGAACCCATTTGGGATGCAAAAATTTCTATCGATGGAAATCTGGCGCAGGTTTGGACAAAGTATGCATTTTATCTTGGTAAGAAATTCAGTCATTGTGGTGTGGATGCTTTTCACTTGATCTATGATGGAAAAGAATGGAAAATTTTTCATCTGGTTGATACTCGTCAGACTGCAGATTGCGACATACCATCTGCTATAAGCAATCAATTTAAATAACCTCGTCAAAGACTCTATAACGTCCCCGTATACTTCTGTCACCCAAAAACATAATAATCAGCATGGAGATTCCATGTGACCACTGAAAATAATCATTAACGCATGAAACAACTCACTATAATTTTTCTGTTTGTAACATCATTGGCATATGCCCAACCCGTAACCACTTTTATTTTGGTGCGCCATGCCGAAAAAGGAAATGATGGAACTAAAGATCCTGAGCTTAGTGAAGCCGGGCTTACGCGTGCGCAATCATTAGCAAAACTGATGCAGGCCACAAAAGTAGATGCTATCTACTCAACCCCTTACAAACGAACCCGCAGCACAGTTGCTCCATTGGCA
>CAWBCB010000126.1:0-36924 GCA_963787095.1 uncultured Cytophagales bacterium
AAAAAGCCTTATTATCTTTCCTGAAGGCGGGATATACACGGATAATCCACCTCGCATGACTCCCTTTAAGGATGGGGCTTTTCGTACCGCTATCGAAAAACAAATTCCTGTGGTTCCCGTAACGATTCCTTTCAATTGGATAATTTTGCCTGATTCAAAACCATTACTGCTTCACAGGAGATTGATGAAGATAGTGTTCCACGAACCAATTGAAACCACCGGATACACGCTCAATAATGTAAACGAATTGAAAGATCTTGTATTTAATACTATTCTTAAAGAACTAAAGGCTCATGAACATTGATAAAGAAACATTAAACAAAATTGCCCATTTGGCCCGGCTTGAGTTTGATGAAAAAGATTCCGAAAAATTGCTTCAGGAAATGTCGAATATTATTTCGTTTGTCGAAAAATTGAATGAAGTTGATACGGAAGGCATTGAACCACTTACCACCATGAGCCATGAAGTAAATGCACTACGACCCGATGAAGTAAAACCACACCTTGATCATGATCTTGCATTAAATAATGCACCTAAAAAAGACGCTGATTATTTTCGCGTTCCTAAAGTCTTAGAATAATCATCCACTCATACCCGTTATTGTTATTGTTCGTATTATCGGGTAAACTTGTTCCCGTTTTGTAACTAAGACAACATGCATACAATTCAATTCTGGAAATCCTGGAGCAAACCGAACCAATCCTTCTTTTGGGTATTAAGCTTGCTACTAATTCTTTCTATTGGATTTTTCTGGTACTCGTACATGCTAAGTCCAGCGCCTGTAATCACTTGGGATAATTATCAGGAATTACAAACCCAGGAAATAACTACACGTTCCTTTCAGGTTGGACTACATAGCGTACCTGTGCTGGCCGATAATTTCATGATCTTTGAAACTCAATTGGGTAGCCTGTTACAACCCAATTTATTTGCTTCCTATTTCTTTATTTCAATCTTGTTGATTACGCTAGTTGTAATCATTACCATTATTAGCACATTAAAAAGATTCTGGTTTCTGATCGGCATGGGCTTATTCTGTCTCTTCATCATCAGTCTTCAACTTGAAGTACTCGAAATTTTTGGATTAATAAATAAAATACCTGCAGGCGTAATTATCCTATTAGTTGCCACTCTCTCTTATTACTTTCATGCCTTTCAAAGCAATGCAAGTTTTTTTTTACGCCTTGTTGCATTCTCAATTCTATTCATTCTGGTAGGTATTGGCATTGAATTCTTTAGCCATGTTCAAAATCCAATTCTATATCTTTCTGTAACAGGATACGCTATCGGCTTTCTCATTACCCTCGTTTTCATTTTAATGGTTGGCGCAGAAATTCCGGCCGCATTTATTAATATATTAACGCAAGGGACTAAGCAAACAAAAACACTACGGCACTTCTTAATTATCACGGCCATTTACATAACTAATCTCATTCTAGCATACGCTATAAAAATAGGCTACCTCGAATTAAATATTTGGGTAATCAATTTCTTTTTCCTCTTCACGATTTCCGCCCTTCTGGGGATTTGGGGATTTCGCCAACGTGAACCTCAATATGAGACAATTCTACCGGCTGATCCATTTGGAGTTTACCTCATTATTGCAATGGCCACAATTTCATTTGCAGCTATTGGGAATTTCTTCGCCACGGCCAATGATCCTGTACTTGAAGTAATTCGCGATGTGATTATGTATAGTCACTTAGGATATGGGATTATTTTCTTTGCCTATGTGCTAGCCAATTTCGGTTCCATGCTTATGCAAAATCTGCAAGTATATAAAGTCTTATACAAACCCAATACCATGCCCTACTTTACCTTTCGGCTGATGGGTCTAATCTGCACGATTGCCTTTCTTGTTTATGATACCAATTATAAATCAGTGGTAAATCAAGTTTACGCAGGATATTATAATAGTCAGGGTGATTTATACTATGCGCAAGGAACTGATCAATTAGCGGAAGGTTTTTACAATAAATCTGTTGCATTCCGTAATCAGAACCATCATGTTCACTATGCGTTGGCATCTATTCAAGCTGCACGCTACGAACCTCAAAAAGAAAGAGAAGAATTAGCAAAAGCCGCGGAAGGTACGCCCTCAGAATTCTCGCTCGTTAACCTAAGCAATGCCTATCAGCGAAATGGGAATCCACTGCAGGCCACAGACGTGCTAACACTTGCAAAAGCAAAATTTCCTAAAAGCGGTATAATTGATAATGCTTTAGGGTTGGCGTTTCTGAAATTAAAGATGGGTGATTCTGCGCTGTTGTCATTCCAAAAAGCGAGTAAACATAAAGAAACCAAAAATATAGCCGAAACAAATTTACTTGGAGCCAGCGCAAAACTTAACATTAACTACCCAGCTGATTCTTTATTGCAACTTATTGGGTCTGACAAACCAGGGCCAAGAGCTAATGCTTTGGCTTTGGCCAATTTGCAAAATCTTCCTATTCAAATTCAATTTGATCTTGGAACAGATACAACTTTCACAGCAAGCAAAGCAACTTACCTTTGCAATTATTTAATCAATCAACGGGAGAAAGTAGATACTACCTTACTTTCCAATGTGATTTTGTTGGCAAGAAAGCCAAGCAATGATTATTTCAAAGAAGTCATATTAGTAGCCGCTTCTCACGCCTATTACGCACAAGGCTCTGTGCGCAAAGCATTTGATCTGACTCGCGAAATCGCCTATTCATCCGGTAGAGGAAAATATTTTAACCTGCTTGGCACATGGGCTCTCGAACAAAATAATCCACAGATAGCGGCTAATTATTTCGAAATCGCGAAAGGAAAAAATATTCAACTTGCCTTGTTTCACGAAGCACTCTCTAATACAGAAACTGATAGTATTCCCAATGCGCTTATCCTTTGGGATAGTGTACGTCACTCCACCGACACCTCGCAAGTAACCTTTGCAAAAAGAATTGTCAATGTTTTAAAATCTAACACTACACAAGCACTCACTCTATCCGACAATGACAAGTACAATTACTGTCGTTATAAAATTTCGCATTCCGATACCACCTCATTCTGGAAAATAGTCTCAACGATTAAAAATGAAGAACTAAAAGCGCGCGCTATTCTTGATCTCAGTAAGAAGTGGTATCAGCAGGATGAAGCCCAAATCTCATTTGAGATCATCAAACGTGTGAAGGGATTAAAGCTCACTGATAAAAATACATACAATCAAATTCTCCTGTTAAACATGATGTTACTGGCCGAGTTAGATCCGGAAAGCTTTAAATCACAGCAGCTTGACAAGGCCCTCCCCTTTCAAGGTGCTTATCCAAACGAGTTACTCTATTTAAAAGCATTGCAAGATGAGCAAACCGGAAACACTGAGGCCGCTAAATTAAAATTCGAATTCCTGAGCACGGCTAACATACACTTCGAAGAAGGACTAATCGCTTCAGCCAGATTCTTTTCTTCCGATACAACAGACAGACTTAAATCATACTCCATTATTGTCTCTGGAATTTTAGCAAGACCAAATTCCATAAAACTTTTAAAAGCGTATGTGAAAGAAGCTGCACTTATTGGCTTTGATGATGAAGCCAATGAAAGTCTTGATAAACTGAAACGCCTATTGTCACCCCGAGCATTTAATACCTATGTTGCCGAAAATCCTGACTTTTTTGACATCGAAAGGTAGTATTCACGCCTGTTGGATCGGGCTAAAATCAATATCAATCATTACTTTTACAAAATTTATTAATAGCTATGGATAAGAAAATACTACTCAACGATTTGCATGTAAAATTAGGCGGCAAGATGGTTCCCTTTGGAGGTTTTATTATGCCCGTTCGATATTCTTCTGATATTGAAGAGCACATGGCGGTTCGCAATGGAGTGGGTGTTTTTGATGTATCACACATGGGCGAATTTAAGGTTGAAGGTCCACAGGCTTTGGATTTAATTCAGCGTATCACAAGCAATGATGCCTCAAAACTTGCCGATGGTCAGGCACAATACACATGCCTGCCAAATGAGCAGGGTGGAATTGTAGATGATTTAATCGTATACAAGATTAAAGACAATGATTATTTCATTGTTGTCAACGCTTCCAACATTGAAAAAGATTTCAATTGGTTTTCCAAATACAATACGAAGGGAGCCACATTAAAAAATATTTCTGACAGCATGTGTCTGTTTGCCGTGCAAGGTCCAAAAGCAACAGGCGTGTTACAAAAGCTTACCAAGACTGATTTGAGTGCTATTAAATATTATCATTTTGCCATTGGTGAGTTTGCCGGTGTGCCAAATGTAATAATGAGTAATACCGGCTACACAGGTTCAGGTGGTTTCGAGATTTATGTTGATAATGCAAATGCTGAAAAAGTATGGAATGCAATTTTTGAAGCTGGTGAATCTGAAAATATTAAACCTATTGGATTAGGTGCACGCGATACACTACGGTTAGAAAAAGGATTTTGTCTTTATGGAAATGATATCGATGATACTACCTCGCCACTAGAAGCAGGTTTAGGTTGGATAACAAAATTTACTAAAGACTTTACAAACTCAGCCAATCTCAAAAAGCAAAAAGAAACTGGCGTTAAGAAAAAATTGGTTGGTTTTAAAATGATTGACAAGGGAATTCCACGTCATGACTATTTATTAAAAGATGCAACAGGAAATACAATTGGAAAAGTGACCTCAGGAACTCAATCGCCTATGTTAAGCTTAGGCATTGGGTTGGGATATGTCACAACTCAGTTTTCAGCCCCTGATTCGGAAATATTTGTTGATGTTAGGGGAAGGTCTCTGAAGGCAGTTGTTTGCAAACTCCCATTTGTATGAAAACAATAGATGTTTGTTTGAGTCCAGAATTGTTGCCACTCTATAGTTTAGAAGATAAAACAGTGGTAGTAGTTGATATTCTTCGTGCTACCTCGTGTATGGTTACTGCTTTTGCATTTGGCGCTGAAAGCATTCAGCCCATTGCTAATCTGGATGAATGCCGGAAAATGAAAGACCGTGGTTATATTATTTCGGGTGAGCGGGACGGAAAAAAGGTAGAAGGATTTGATAAAGGAAACTCTCCCTTTGAATACATGGGTGATCAGGTACGCGGACAGAAAATTGCTTTTACTACAACCAACGGAACACAGGCAATAGAAAAGTCGAAGCAAGCACGGGAAATTATTGTGGGCAGTTTTCTCAATCTCTCATCTGTCGTTCGATACTTACTTTTTAGTCGTAATAATATTCTAATAGTTTGCGCGGGTTGGAAAGGGAAGGTGAATTTAGAGGATTCTCTGTTTGCTGGCGCGTTAGTAGAGAAACTAAAAAATCATATTGAGCCAGATTGCGATGCTCCACTCATCGCTCAACATTTATACAATCAATCCAAGAATAATTTACTGGCAATTTTAGAAACCTCCAGTCACGTAAAGCGACTAAACCGACTCAACATTCATAAAGACATTGCTTTTTGTTTAACCGAGGATCAATATCATGTAGTGCCTAAACTGGTTAACAACAGTTTAGTGTGTTAGACCTCGACCTTACCTTTGCAAGGTGAGGGTACTCTCGCTCAAGTTTAACTTCTTAAAGAAAGGCAAAGAAATTGAATTGTCTAATTTCTTAGTTTAGGATTTTGATGATGACGATCTTTATCGCGCTCGGTTTTCTTTTCAAGATTTCTTTGAAAAGCTGTAGTAAGGTCAACCCCGGTTTGATTGGCCAAGCAAATCAACACCCACAGCACATCGGCCATTTCATCACCTAAATCTTTGCTCTTATCCGATTCCTTTTCGGATTGCTCTCCATAGCGTCTGGCCATTATGCGCGCCACCTCACCTACTTCCTCTGTCAGCATTGCCATGTTGGTCATTTCATTGAAATAACGAACCCCGTGCAATTTTATCCATTGGTCAACCTGATGTTGAGCTTCTTGAAGAGTCATATCCAAAATTATCTATAAAGGAATATTTCCGTGTTTCTTTTTAGGAAGCTTCGCTGCTTTATTCTCCAACATAGCGAATGCACGAATTAACTTCTCGCGGGTTTGATCCGGATAGATCACCTCATCAATGTACCCTCGGAATGCTGCACGAAAAGGATTGGCAAATTTGCGTGTGTATTCATCTACCTTTTCACTTAGTTTGGCTTCAGGGTTTTCAGCTTCTGAAATTTCCTTTTTGAAAATAATTTCTGCTGCACCCTTTGCGCCCATCACAGCAATCTCAGCGGTCGGCCACGCATAATTTAAATCAGCTCCAATATGCTTTGAGTTCATTACATCATAAGCACCGCCATACGCCTTGCGGGTGATCACCGTAACACGGGGCACAGTCGCTTCCGAAAATGCATACAACAACTTTGCTCCGTTGGTAATAATTGCATTCCATTCCTGATCGGTACCCGGCAAAAACCCAGGCACATCTTCAAACACTAACAATGGAATATTAAAGCAATCACAAAACCTAACAAATCGCGCAGCCTTCACGCTCGCATCAATATCCAACACACCAGCCATTGATGCAGGTTGATTACCAACAATACCAATACTTCTTCCCGCTAAACGCGAAAATCCAACAACAATATTCTCAGCAAAATTTTTATGAACTTCAAAAAAGGATTGTTCATCCACCACGCCATTTATTACATCCCGAATATCATAAGGTTGATTGGGATTTGCCGGAATAACTTCATTCAAAGCCGGTCGAGATTCGTTGCCCGGTGTATAAGGAAGATGTGGAACACTGTCCTCACAATTTTGAGGGACGTAACTAAAGAGTTGTTTAATTTGATTGATACACTCTGCCTCATTCGCGCAAGCAAAATGTGTTACTCCACTTTTTGTACTATGTGCAGAAGCTCCACCTAATTCTTCAGCTGTTACATTCTCATGCGTTACAGTCTTCACAACATTGGGTCCGGTTACAAACATGAACGAAGTATTCTCCACCATGAAAATGAAATCCGTCATGGCTGGTGAATACACAGCACCCCCCGCACACGGGCCCATGATGGCAGAGATTTGGGGCACCACACCAGAAGCCATAACATTGCGATAAAAAATATCTGCATAGCCTCCCAACGAAACCACTCCTTCCTGAATACGGGCTCCACCAGAATCATTTAAGCCAATCACAGGGGCGCCATTCTTCATGGCCAACTCCATAATTTTCACAATCTTCTCAGCGTGAGTCTCAGAAAGTGAGCCACCAAAAACGGTAAAGTCTTGTGAGAAAACATAGACCAACCTTCCTTGAATGGTTCCATACCCGGTAATCACACCATCACCCAGGTAATGTTCCTTATCTAATCCAAAATCTTTGCTTCGATGCATTACAAATTTTCCCAACTCTTCGAAAGAACCTTCATCCAAAAGTAACTGCACACGTTCACGTGCCGTTAGTTTACCTTTTTTGTGCTGTTGTTCTATTCGCTTCTCACCACCACCCAGCAATGATTCCTGATTTTTCTTTTCCAGTTCATCAAACTTAGGTTGAAGAATTTCTGAGTTCACTTTTCGCTTTGTCATATCATCATTTTGCAATTCTCAAATATACCTATTTTGATTTCAGATTTACGAAGTACAAAGTACGAATTGATCTAATGGTATTTAAATAAAAATTCAAAGTGATACATAGCGTTCTTTACGCCTTTGCGAGAAAATACTTGTTATCTTGTCGGGGTGAAAACAGAGCCAAGAAAAGTTGCTATTATTGATATGGGCACAAATACGTTCCATCTATTACTAGCGACCATTAACGAAGGTAAATTCACCATCATTCATCGCGAGAAAGTACCTGTGAAGATTGGCGTGGGCGGAATAAACCAAAACCTTATTACAGAAGAAGCCATTGCTCGGGCATTAAGCACCATGAGTGCATTTAAAAAGGCAACTACAGAACAAGGCGTTAATATAATCCTGGCATTCGGCACAAGTGCGCTGCGCAATGCAACGAATGGCAAAGAAGTAGTCAAGCGAATTGAACAAGAAACCGGAATAGAAACGTTACTAATCTCCGGACTGCAAGAGGCTGAATACATTTATAGGGGCGCGAGAGCTGCCATTGCCATGGGAAATGAGACCTCACTCATTATGGATATTGGTGGCGGCAGTGTAGAGTTTATTATCGGAAATGAAAAAGAAATATTCTGGAGCCATAGTTTTGAGATTGGTGGCCAGCGGTTGTTAGAAAAATTTCAAAAGCATGATCCAATTTTACCTAGTGAAATAGAAAATCTTTTTCAATTCTTTTCTCTCGAGCTAAAATTACTCTTTGATGCGCTTAAAATCCATCACCCTACTCAGCTAATCGGATCATCAGGAACATTTGATACGTTGAGTGATATTTATTGCATGCGTAATGATCTTCCCTTACGGGATTTACCAGAGACTCCTTTGACATTTAATGTATTCGAAGAAATTTATGAAGAATTGCTGGTGAAAGATCGGGCGGCACGAATGCAAATTCAAGGGATGATTGAAATGCGTGTGGATATGATTGTGGTAGCTTGCTGTCTAATAAAGTTTTTAATCTCGACTTATTCTTTTCAAAATATTAGAGTCTCTTCTTATTCACTGAAGGAAGGAGTGCTGGCGAGTTTAGCTGATTGATCTAATGCTTCCCAAATTATGGGACAATAAACTCCATTTCGTGCAATAGTTTTTTCTTATAATAAAGTTTAAACTTCCATTTACCTTTTACCAATTCATGGTTTTCAACCATCGAATAAGCAAGTGAGGTACTTACATTCGTGGGCTTTTCAATACTTGTCCTTACTTCTTTGAATTGTATTCCATTTTCATCCTTTATCCACTTTGGAAATACCCAAACTTGTTTTAGCTCAATAGTTTTAAGATTAGGTTCATTAATGCTAAAATCAATTAATACATTTATTTCTGTTTTATCCAGATGTGTTTCCCAACACGCTTTTGAGCCTACATGTTGATAAGTGACTTCATCAATATAATTTTGATTAAACTGCGAATAGACAAGTGTTGTTGATGCCAACACACAAATTGGTATTAAGCCAATAGTCGGAAATGATCTAGATATTCCCCGCATAGTAAGCCAAATCGCAGTTAAAAATTGCGAATCAAAATAGAGATGCCTGACACTCCTATTTAGTTCTAAGAGGCCAGGCACCTTTTTTACTTTATTTCAATATTACAATCCCGAAATCTGCTTATCCTTAGGATATTTTACTTCAAACTTATACCCAAGTTTTCTGGTCTCATTGGGTTTCAATTCTAATTCCCATGTTAATTTTCCCGTCTGTTTATTGTATTGAGCACCCCCATTATCTAACATTGTCACTTCTATTTGTGTATTCTGCGAAACTGGAATCTGATCTTCAACAACAATCTTAATAGCTTCTGATTTGGTATTGCGTAAAGAAATCTCCCAGGCATAATTCTCCCTCTTGGTTGACCCGATAAAGTTGCGCGAAGTAAGGTCCTTCACCTTTTCTCTCTTCACCACAATTCGCTTATCGCGACCCAGCGAAACAGAAAGTGTATCCTTGATATTATTTGGGTCAATGAATGATTTTCCCACGAAAGTGCCTTCAAAGAAAATGTTCGCTTCTCCTGGTAATAAATTATACTCTTCCCAACCCGTGGCTTTCGCAATCAAAAATGCATCTGGATCTAACTTAGGTGCTACCGAATAAATGTATTCCGACTTCAGATCATACGATTGAATATCTACCACAGTAGGCTTTGCTGTAGACAAAACTGTGTAAGGCAATGCAATTTCAAATTCAGTATTCAAAGAAGTCTGAACAGTTGTTACATATTCTGTCAAACTTTTTGCTTCAACCATCTCATCGCTATCCATTGCAATTTCACTAGGCGCGATTGTGCTTCTCATGGCTGCACCGGCATATGATTTTTTAAGTTTCATCTTGATCATATGACAATCGGATTGTAGAAATCCAGATACCATGAATACAATTCAGGCTTTAAGCCACTTTGGTTTGGATTGGCAGTTGATAGCTTAAGCTTTACATTCTTCCATTCCTCACCCGTACTTTGAAACACATTTGCCTTGTAGCTTAACTGAACGGGATTCTTAGTATTGATTGCACGCAAATCATAAATCGCATTCCAACCCGCATTCGCCACCACATACTTGATTTGCAAATCTGCTGATGTAGCCGCATCTGCCGAAACACTTACAACTATTTCGCTCGTGTTTCTTCGATACAATTCATTTTGGTTATTGACCTGAGCATTTAGCTTAACTATACGTTCATTGATTTTCTTAATCTTTTCGTCTTGCTTCATTCGGGTGGTCACAATATCTCCCAATCGACTGCGATAAAAATCGGCCATAGCTTTTAATTCAGCTACGGTAAGATTTTGATTCGTGCCACCAATTTTTTGATTACTGAGCAACATCTGTTCCTCCTTGTTCAAAATCTCTTTTTGACTTTGCTCTAATATTACTTGCCGCTGAAGTGTTTCGAGGGAGTCCTTTAGAGCTTTGAGCGACTTAGGCATATTAAACTCGTTCAAAAAATTTTGTTGATGACTGATCCCAAGGATAACAAAGTTTCCCTTACCACTTACCTGAATACTCTCGGGATCTAACATCGAAGTTAACCCTGTTACGATCAAATTGGTTTTACCACTCTCAATACGGGTTTTTCCCTCACGTGTTACCTGTGCTTTGTTTAAAAATACGGTTACATCGGTGATCTTAGAATCAATCGGTTTATCCGGCTGACCGACTGCCATTAACGAACTGACTACTAGTGCTGTTGATACAAGTTGATTTTTCATTGAATTTTAGATTTTGGTAGTAAGATGCGTCTCTGTGTAAATTTCCATAATTAGCATGGATAATTTTTAGTAAAATCTTGATTATTACCCCCAATCGAAGACTTTTGTAACATGAATGAACTTACACTCCCCTACAATCAATTAAAGCAATTTGCCATTGATATTTTTCTAAAAATAAACTGTTCGAAAAGCGAAGCCACGTTAGCGGCTGAAGTCCTCCTGAATGCAGACTTACGCGGTATTGATTCACATGGCCTTGCTCGATTATCGGGCTATGTTCGACTGTGGGAAGCAAAACGAATTAACAGCACCCCTAATGTTCAGGTAGTTCATGAAACACCGAGTACTGCAGTGGTGGATGGTGATGGTGGATTGGGTTTAGTGGTGGCTCCTAAAGCCATGCAAATTGCCATTGAGAAAGCAAAAAATGTAGGAACCGGTTGGGTGGCCGTAAAAAATTCAAATCACTTTGGTATTGCCGGACATCATGCAATGATGGCATTAGAACATGATATGATCGGCATGGCGATGACCAATGCAAGTCCGCTGGTAGCGCCTACTTTTTCAGTTGAACGTCTCTTAGGCACTAATCCAATATGTGTAGCTATTCCAGCAGGAGAACAACCTGCCTTTGTTGCTGACTTTGCGACTACTACAGCTGCTAATGGTAAACTTGAAATCTTGCAGCGCAAAAATCAGGATGCTCCTGAAGGTTGGATTCAAAAGAAAGATGGAAGTGTTTCAACCAATGCAAACGAACTTAAAGATGGAGGAGCACTAGTTCCTCTCGGTAGCGATCGCGAGCATGGAAGTCATAAAGGATTTTGTTTGGGTGCATGGGTGGATATTTTTTCTGCTGTGCTAAGTGGCGCTAACTATGGACCGTGGGTTCCACCGTTTGTAAGTTTTCTTGCCCCGCCAGCTGACCCTGTGGGTGAGGGTATTGGTCATTTCTTCGGTGCGATGCGTGTAGATGCCTTCAGGCCTACCAAAGACTTTAAGCATCACATGGACAATTGGATCACTCGTTTTCGAGCTGCGAAAACTATTGAAGGACAAGATCATTTGATCATTCCAGGTGATCCGGAAAGAGAAAGTGAAAAGATGAGACGTAAATCGGGTATCCCTTTAAATGATAAAGTGGTGGAAGACCTGAAAGAGTTAGGCAAGAAATTAAATGTTGCTTTCTAAAAGCCCGTAAAATTTTTTACTCTCCCACTCGATAGTTCTATTACGTAGATATCCTTGTAACCATTGTAACTGGAGGCTAAGGCTACTCCAGCCATGCCCCCAACAAGCCAACCTCTTTGAATTGCCTGCGCTGATCCTTGCCCGATTACTTTTGGACCTCTGAAAAAGAAGACATCCTCCTCACGTTCAAGTGGGTAAAAGTTATTATGAAAAAGTATGAATAATTTATTGTCTTTGGCGAATCCATAAATTCCATCAACTCTTTTATCTCGCTCACCACTACACCTTACTTTTATTTCCGTGCCCAATCTTATTTTACATCCTATATCAATGGATGGGGAGTTTTCAATAAACTCATTGAACGAAGTATAGTAACCATTCACATACACAGTATCAATTAAAATAGGTAACTGTTTTGTAAGCAAAGAAAAATCAGGATCTGTAATTTCCTGATAGTTTATAATTCTATCCTGAATCTGGTATCTACTTTTGCTGAATCTGGACAATGCCAGTTCAATTACTTTAACGATATTGTCTGCATGTAGATTAGTGACATCAAAACTTCTTGGCTCATGAGTTGAATAATCCGATAAAATATATTGATAATTCCCGTCAGAAAGTCGTGCAAAAAAATCAATACTAAGTTCTGCCTTGGCTGTTTCATTCAATGATTGGGAGAGTTCCGTGATGTATAGAGTATTTATTCGGATGACTATGGAGGTATCCGAGTTTTCAGAAAGCACCCCTGACCGTTTTAATAAATCTGAGATCTCTTGTAATCCTGGAGTTTCAAATACTGCGATATCCTTTTTATTTTTCAAGCCACGCTGAATGACGCCTAATATGTTTTTATCCTTTCTGGCATCAATAATTTCTGAAACCTTAAAATTTATTGTCTGCGTATTTAAAGACTTTTTCTTAAGAGTAATTGTATATAATTCCTGCCCGACTAAAGTCTCAGGGATTATTAATAAAAGAAGTAAAATTCCTAGGGAAAGAAGATGATAGATGATCTTAGGAAAATCAAATTTCATTTTACATGCCTGCGGTGATGAACACACGAATTACCCATGGTGAAGTAAATGCGCCATCCCGTCTATCATATAGGATATCATAAAGCCCCATCCCATTGAGTGCAGCCTTTTGTCCGATGGGCATAGTATAACCTAAGCCCACTGGCAACCTATGAAGTGTTCTACGAAATGAGTTATCGAAAGCAGGAACACTAATGGTGGAGTACTCCGCGTAAGCGAATAACTTTCCAAAGTTATACCGTGTAAAAGGGCTCACACCATATTGATGAAGCTTAACATTCTGATCAGGGTAACTGAGATATGTATAATTGATAGCAACACCTGCAGACCAATTTTGGGTAAACTTATAACCTACTAATGGGCTGACATAAACTGCAAAATAGCGGTTTCCGTAAAAATCATTTCCTCCGCCAAGGCTTCCACCGCCACCAAAATAGATTCGCTCTGAGAAGGGTATAGCTCCACCTTGCTGAGCAGTAGCTGTTCCCAGTATGTTTATAAAAATTAATAGTAGAATTAACTTTTTCATACTATTTCTCTTCAATGATAAAAATGTCTTCAGTTTCCTTCTTCATTAAATACTTCTCACGGGCAAATTTTTCCAACAACTCTTTATTCGTCATCAATTCCGTGCGATCCTTTTCAACCTCATCAATCTTTTCCAGATAAAACTCTTTCTCATTCTCTAAACTTCCCAGTTTAGTAGTCATCTTAAAACGAGAAATCAAGTCATTGGAATCCAGAAACAACATCCAAACAAAAAAACATATCCCGGTAACAAAATAGAAGTTCCTCAGGATGGGTGGGAGTTTTTTGAACATAACTAAGTTTAAAAAATGGTTCTACGAAGATAGAAATTAAAACCTGTATATAGCAAATCAGGCCTTTTCGGCCTGATTTTATTATGATTTGATCAATTTCCATTCTTGTGAGAAAACCTCTTCATGGGTCACTTTGTCGAACGCAGTTAATTTCATAATTGTTTTTTCTTTGAGCTGTAACTTCACATCATACTCTTTCGAAGTTATAGGATCCACGTACGTACCCCTACAAATTTTAAAGAACCCAACGCGAAGGTTTTCAACAACCCGCGTTCCAAGAATAGAGTTGTTTAGACTATCTGCCCACACCACTGAACCCTGGAAAACAGAATCCACGTCATACATAAGGATTCTCACATTAAGATGTTCGTTAAACCACACGCCCACCAGGCTATGTTGAAAATCAGCATCCGAAAATTGTTTCCGAACGATGAAGAGGATTAAGCCTCCTGCCACCACCAGAATAAGCACAAACGAAATCAACACCATATTTTCTTCCATACTATTGAGACACTTCGTTTAGTCGAGCATCCTTTCCCTCTTATCGCAATAATCAATCTGATTTTAATTAGGGATGCTTAAATCATCACAATCATTGATTATGGCCAAAAAAAGCACTTTTATGCAGGTTGTCAATTGGGTTAGATCCACATCATTAGGTCGAATCGAGATTATTTTTCCCAAAATAGGAATCTAATTAGTCCCTAAAAGACAAAAGGCCAGACAAATGCCTGGCCTTTCAATCTTGTATTATCTAATACTAAAAATCCTTTCCTGGAAAGTAAGCTGTTTCACCTAACTCTTCCTCAATTCGGATTAGTTGATTGTATTTTGCCATTCTATCGGAGCGCGAAGCAGACCCAGTTTTAATCTGGCCTGTGTTTAAGGCAACGGCTAAGTCAGCAATCGTGCTGTCTTCGGTTTCACCTGAACGGTGCGACATAATACTCTTATAACTATTGCGCTTGGCAAGGTTAACTGCGTTAATGGTTTCTGTTAACGAACCAATCTGATTTACTTTTACAAGGATAGAGTTGGCTACTCCCATATCAATTCCTTTTTGCAAGAAATCAACATTGGTAACAAACAAATCGTCACCCACTAATTGCACTTTGTCACCAATTTTATCAGTCAATCCTTTCCAACCTGTCCAATCTTCTTCGGCCATACCATCTTCAATTGAAATGATAGGATATTTTTTGGCCCACTTAGCCCAATACTCCACCATTTCTTCTGACTTCAATTTTTTGCCATCTGATTTTTTGAAGATGTAGCTCTTTGATTTAGCATCATAGAATTCTGAGCTGGCCGCATCCATCGCAATGAAAACATCAACACCTGGCTTGAAGCCTGCCTTCTCAATTGCTTTTAATACAATCTCAATTGCTTCTTCATTCGATTTGATATTCGGTGCAAATCCACCTTCATCACCTACGTTAGTAGAGAAACCTTTTTCATGAAGTACTTTCTTTAACGTATGGAATATCTCCGTACCCATGCGAAGGGATTCAGAAAATGTATCGGCCTTTACAGGCATAACCATAAATTCCTGAAAGTCGATTGAATTATCTGCATGGCTTCCACCATTCAAAATATTCATCATCGGCACTGGTAATGTATTTGCATTTACACCGCCAATGTAACGGTACAAAGACTGTCCTGCATCCATTGCTGCTGCTTTCGCAACCGCTAATGAAGTACCTAAAATTGCATTCGCTCCAAGTTTTCCCTTATTAGGAGTGCCGTCTAATTCAATCATTACCATATCAATCAGGTTCTGATCGAATACAGAAATACCAACTACTTCAGAAGCAATTTTTGAATTTACATTTTCAACAGCCTTGAGAACCCCTTTGCCCATATACTTCTTCTTGTCACCATCCCGTAACTCAACCGCTTCGTGAGTTCCTGTTGATGCTCCTGACGGAACAGCTGCACGGCCAAAGGCTCCACTTTCAGTAACTACATCCACTTCGATAGTTGGGTTGCCGCGGCTATCAAAAATTTGGCGGGCAAAAATTCCTTCAATTAAACTCATAATTATTTAGATTTTAGATTTACGAATTACAAATTATTGCAGCCAACTTTTGGTTGGCTGATTTCCTATTTCACTAGTTCTTCTTCCTTTACCATCTCAAGAAATTGATCAAATAAATATCTTGAGTCATGTGGACCAGGAGAAGCCTCGGGATGATATTGAACTGAGAAAGCCTTTTTGCTTTTCAAGCGAATTCCCATAATGGTATTATCATTCAAATGAATGTGTGTTACTTCCACATCCAAATTTTTCTCAACGTCCTTTTCGCTTATCGCAAAGCCATGATTCTGAGAAGTCATTTCACTTAATCCGGAAATTAAATTCTTTACCGGATGATTAAGACCTCGGTGGCCATGATGCATTTTATAAGTAGAGATTCCACACGCCAGCGCCAGTAATTGATGTCCTAAACAAATTCCAAAAACTGGTTTATCAGCAGCTAGAATATCTTTAACAGTTTTAATTGCATACGCCATTACCGAGGGATCACCGGGTCCGTTGGAAATAAAATATCCATGCGGTTCCCATTTATCCATTTCCGCAAATGTTGTCTTTGCAGGAAAAACCTGAACATAACAATCGCGGCTGGCAAGGTTCTTTAAAATGCTAGTCTTAATACCAACATCAAGGGCTGCAATTTTTATTGCTGCCTTAGGATTGCCAAAGAAATAAGGTTTTTGTGTGCTTACCACAGACGACAATTCTAAGCCTTCCATTGAAGGAACCTTGGCCAACTCAGCTTTCATCTGATCGGGAGTAAGCTCGGAAGAGATTAATGCGTTCATGGCGCCTTTGCTTCGGATGTAACGCACCAGTTTGCGTGTGTCTAAATCTGCAATACCCACTACATTATGTCTCTCTAAATACTGTTGTAGACTTTCGGTAGCTGTCTTGCGGCTAAACTCTTCTGAGAATTCATTTACTACAATTCCACTGATCTTTGGGGCGTCAGATTCCTGCTCATCATTAACAGTTCCATAGTTGCCGATGTGAGCGGCTGTGTTTACAATGATTTGTCCATAATAGGATGGATCTGTATAAATCTCCTGATAACCCGTCATTCCGGTATTAAAACAAATCTCTCCACCGGAGGTACCAATTTTACCAATGGCTTTACCTTCAATCAGAAGGCCATCGGCAAGAAGTAAATATGCTTTCGTGCTCAAATTTTATGGGTTAGTGGTTAGCAAAAATACCGTGTTTAAGGGGGTTGCCCGCTACTTTCAAAGTTAAAATTTAAACAACCGATTTCGAAGGCATAATAACAATAAAAAAGGGATTGAACTTTCGTCCAATCCCTCTCTCTATATTGATCCCGATAGACATCGGGGCACCTAGTCCTTCTTTTTAGCAGTTTTCTTAGCTGCCTTCTTTGGCTTCTTTTCTGTCTCCTCCGAAGCTGTTGCTTCTTCAGTAACTTCCTCTACCCCCTCTTCCTTTTTGCTCTTCCGGCCTCTTCGGGTTTTAGCCTTCTTCTCAGCGCCATCCTTCTTATAGATGTCGTTGAAATCAACCAATTCCATCATGCACATTTCTGCAGCATCGCCCAATCTGGCATCACCAAATTTGATAATACGAGTGTAACCTCCTGGACGGTCGGCAGTGCGACCTGCTACTTCACCAAACAAGGCCGTTACCGACTCCTTATTTTGAAGATAAGCCATTACCGTTCTTCTTGAATGTGTAGTGTTATCCTTTGCTTTAGTGATCAAAGGCTCTACATACTTTCTCAAAGCTTTAGCTTTAGCTACTGTAGTCGTAATTCGCTTGTGCAGAATTAACGAAGATGCCATATTCGAAAGTAACGCATGACGATGTGCTGCCTGTCTTCCGAGGTGATTTATTTTTTTACCGTGTCTCATGATTAATCTTCATCGAGTTTATACTTAGAAAGATCCATACCAAACGTAAGGTTCTTCTCTGCTACTAATTGCTCTAATTCTGCTAATGACTTCTTACCAAAGTTTCTGAACTTCATCATATCTGAAATGTCCAGTTGAACCAGGTCTCCTAATGACTTCACATCTGCTGACTTCAAGCAGTTGTAAGCTCTTACAGAAAGATCTAAGTCATGCAAAGAGGTTTTAAGAAGCTTGCGCATATGCAACATCTCTTCATCCACTTGCTCAACTTCGCTATCCTTACCAGTTTCCAATTCAATTGACTTATCAGAGAATAGTCTGAAGTGTTGAATTAAAATGAATGCTGCTCCTTCCAAAGCCTTTTCAGGGTGGATTGAACCGTCAGTTTCAATATCGATCAACAACTTTTCGTAGTCAGTCTTTTGTTCAACGCGGGTATTCTCTACGCTGTATTTTACATTCTTAACAGGAGTGAAAATGGCATCAATTGGAATAAATCCAAAAACCTGCTCATTTGGCTTATTCTCCTCTGCAGGCAAATAACCTCTTCCTTTTTCAATTGTAAGTTCAATTTCAAACTGAGCAGCTTCATCCAAATTACAGATCACATGATCGGCATTTAAGATTTCGAATGCTGAAGTGAATTTTGCAATATCACCAGCCTTGAATTCCTTTTGTTTCTTAATCGTTACAACAATTTTGCTATCAAAATTATCAGACACTTTCTTGAAACGAACTTGCTTTAAGTTCAAAATAATTTCCGCTACATCTTCTACAACTCCTTCAATGGTAGAGAACTCATGCAACACGCCTGGAACTTTAATTCCTGTAATGGCATACCCTTCCAGTGAAGAAAGAAGAATTCTTCTTAACGCGTTTCCGATCGTAACACCATATCCTTTTTCCAAAGGTTTGAAGGTAAAAAGGCCATGGAAGTCATCTGACTTCTCCATTACCACTTTTTCCGGCATTTGAAATGCTAATATTGACATAACGTTTTGATTAAAGGTTAAGAATTACTTCGAGTACAATTCAACGATTAACTGCTCGTTGATATTTTCTGGAATATCCTGACGAAGTGGGAGGTTAATAATCTTTCCTTCCATTTCACTGCTTTCCCACTCAAGCCAATTATATTTTTTCGCGCTTTGCAACGCTAGTGAGTTTGTGATGGTCTCCAACGATTTGGACTTCTCACGCACCGCAACTTTGTCACCTGCTTTCAGGTTTGCTGAAGGAATATTCAATACCTCACCATTTACAGTGATGTGCTTATGAACAACCAACTGACGAGCTGCTCTGCGTGTAGGAGCTACACCCAAACGATACACCATGTTATCAAGACGAGATTCAAGCATTTGTAACAATACTTCACCTGTTACGCCTTTTTTACGGGTTGCTTTATCAAAAATATTCTCAAACTGGCGCTCTAACACACCATAGATATATTTTGCTTTCTGCTTCTCAGCCAACTGAACTGCGTATTCAGATTGCTTGCGTCTCTTTCCTTTACCGTGCATGCCCGGAGGATAGTTCTTCTTAAGAAGTGCCTTGCTATCACCCAGAATAGGTTCATTAAACCTTCTTGAGATTCTCGCTTTAGGGCCTGTGTATCTTGCCATGACTTATTTCTTTGACTTTATAATTAAACTCTTCTTTTCTTAGGAGGACGACATCCGTTGTGCGGGATTGGAGTCATGTCTTTGATGATCATTACTTCAATGCCTGAAGCCTGTATGCTACGAATAGCAGACTCTCTTCCAGCACCAGGGCCGATTACAAAAACTTCCACCTTACGCAATCCTAATTCAAAGGCTTTAGTCGCACACTCTTGAGCTGCAACCTGAGCTGCATACGGAGTATTCTTCTTGGATCCTTTGAATCCCATCTTTCCTGCAGACGCCCATGATATTACCTGACCAGTTGTGTTAGTCATTGAGATGATAATATTATTGAACGTAGCTCGTACGTGTGCCTGGCCAATAGCCTCCACCGTAACAACGCGTTTCTTACTTTTATCTTTCTTCTTTTCAACGGGTGCTGCCATACAGAAAAGTTTATTATGCTTTTAAATTATTAACCTTTAGTCGCCTTCTTCTTATTTGCTACCGTCTTACGTTTTCCTTTACGTGTGCGGGCATTGTTCTTAGTTGTCTGTCCACGCACAGGTAATCCTCTGCGATGACGCAAGCCACGGTAACAACCGATATCCATCAAGCGTTTTACACTTAATTGAACCTCAGATTTTAAGGCGCCTTCAATTTTGAATTGTTCCGCAATAGCGGCACGAATCGCATTTGACTCCTCATCATTCCATTCCTTAGCCTTCTTATCAAAGTTAACTCCCACCTGAGTAAGAATTCTTTGAGCAGACCTACGGCCGATACCGTAAATGTATGTAAGGGCAATTTCGCCTCTCTTGTTATCGGGAATATCTACACCAGCAATACGTGCCATAATTATCCTTGTCTTTGTTTATACCTTGGATTCTTTTTGTTAATCACAAACAACTTGCCTTTGCGCCTGATAATCTTGCAATCGGCACTCCGTTTTTTTATTGATGCTCTTACTTTCATAACCTATTTATATCTAAAAGTTATTCTTCCTTTTGTTAAATCGTAAGGCGACATTTCTAACCTTACTTTATCTCCTGGCAATATGCGGATGTAATGCATCCTCATCTTACCAGAAATATGAGACAATACTTCGTGCCCATTCTCTAGTTGTACCCTAAACATTGCGTTTGACAATGCTTCTAATATGGTACCATCTTGCTCTATCGACTTTTGTTTCGCCACTTATACGAATAATTTAGTTCTATATACTCGTGAGTCGTTAAAACCTCCGTTCTATCTTTGTGAACCGCCACAGTATGCTCAAAATGAGCCGATTGTTTGCGATCCGATGTGCGGATTGTCCACCCATCTTTTTCCTGCACTACGTTTTTCGTTCCCATGTTGATCATCGGCTCAATGGCAAACACCATTCCACCTGACAACTTCACACCCCTACCCTTCTTGCCATAATTGGGCACTTCCGGGTCCTCGTGCAAATCCTTTCCAACCCCATGACCAACCAGCTCCCTCACTACTCCATATCCGAATTGCTCAACATAATTCTGTATCGCAAAACTAATATCGCCAATTCGGTTGCCGGCTTTTGCCTGTGCAATTCCCAACTCCAGCGATTCGTAGGTCCGGTTAAGAAGCTTCAACACCTCTTCACTTACTTTCGGAAGTGGATACGTGTAGGCTGAATCACTATGGAAGCCTTTAAACTTCACACCGCAATCCACTGAAACGATATCGGTTTCTTTCAACTCGTAGTCACCTGGAAATCCATGGACTACTGTTTCGTTAACCGAAATACACAAGGCGGCTGGAAAACCGTGGTAATTCTTAAATGAAGGTAACCCTCCATGATCAAGAATAAACTCCTCGGCAATTTGATCCAGTTCTTTGGTTTTCACTCCCGGTTTTACCCGCTTAGCTACTTCTCCGTGTGCCTTTCCTAAAATCTGGGCACTCTCCCTAATAATCTGAATCTCCTCGTCCGTCTTGTAGCGAATCATTCAACTTCAAGCCGCAGCAAACTGAGAACGTCCTTTCACTCTTCCTGATTTCATCATCCCTTCATAATGCCTCATCAACAGGTAACTCTCTATTTGCTGAAGTGTGTCTAAAACAACACCCACCAAAATCAACAGAGAAGTACCACCATAGAATTGAGCAAAATTCTGCGTGATGCCAGCCCTCACCGCAAAAGCAGGAAGAATAGCAACCGCCAGCTAAGAAAATAGCACCTGGTAAAGTAATCTTTGATAAAATACTATCTATAAACTCAGCAGTTTGTTTACCTGGTTTAATACCTGGAACAAAACCACCGTTTCTTTTCAAGTTATCAGCAATGTCGTTCGATGGAACTGTAATCGCTGTGTAGAAAAATGTAAAGATCAGAATCAAGATGGCGAACAAAAGATTGTATTGCCATGATGTAAAATCTGCAAAGGTTGAACCTACATAGGCACCTAAGTCGCTATCCTGCCAGATCTGTGCCAACAAAGGAGGAATAAACATCAATGCTTGTGCAAAGATGATTGGCATTACCCCCGCAGAATTAAGTTTCAACGGTATGAAGTCACGCTTACCACCGTACAACTTATTTCCCACAACCTGTTTAGCATATTGAACCGGAATTCTTCGTGTAGCTTGTGTAAGAGCGATAACTCCAACCACTACAAAGAATAAAGCCAATACTTCTAATATAAAGAGTAACATGCCGTTCATTCCTTTCGCATCAATCTCTTGATAGATAGCTGCTGGGAAGCGTGATACGATACCAATCATGATCAGCATACTGATACCATTTCCAATTCCTTTATCTGTAATTCTTTCACCAAGCCACATGCAAAACATGGTACCGGCAATCAGAATAATGATAGAAGAAACTGTAAAGAATAATCCAGGATTCAATAAAGCTTCAGGAGCAATCGTTGCTCGGATGTAGCCATATGATTGAGCTGCTGTAATAATAATCGTAAGAATGCGCGTAAACTGATTTAACTTTTTACGTCCACTGTCACCTTCCTTTTGGAGTTTTGTGAAATGAGGAACAGCCACCGTTAATAACTGCACAACGATAGATGCCGAAATATAAGGCATGATACCCAAGGCAAAAATTGATGCTCGGCTAAATGATCCACCAAGGAACGTATTTAGTAAATCGAAAATACCACCTTGGTTTCCACCCATTTGTTCCAAGATAACGGGATCAACACCTGGTAACACAATATAAGATCCTAATCTGAAAATGATTAGAAAACCAATTGTATTCAGGATTCGAACCCGAAGGTCTTCGATCGAAAAAATGTTCTTTATGGTTGTAAAGAAACGCTTCATTATTTCACAGTGGTTGCGGTACCGCCTACGTTTTCAATTGCTTTTGTTGCAGTAGTTGAAAATGCGTGTGCTTCTACACTTACTTTTGCTTTCAATTCTCCTCTACCCAAAATCTTTACGCTATCCTTCTTGCCAACAATTCCGTTGTCAATCATCACCTGAATAGTGATAGCAGGAGCTTTAGTTTTTTGAGCTAATTCTTCCAATGCATCCAAATTGATTGCCTTGAAATAAATCTTGTTGTTGTTCTTAAAGCCAAACTTTGGAATTCGTCTTTGAAGTGGCATTTGACCGCCTTCAAATCCAAACTTCTTGGAATAACCAGAACGTGATTGAGCTCCCTTGTGTCCACGGCCCGCAGTGCTACCACCTGAACCTTGTCCTCTTCCGAGACGCTTATTATTTTTTACCGATCCTTCTGCCGGCTTGAGTGTGTGCAGCTTCATCTTATAATTCGGTTACGCTCACTAAATGCTTTACTTTATTTACCATTCCTTTTATCTGAGGAGTATATTCTACCTCAACAGAGCGGTGTACTCTTCCTAATCCCAAAGATTGAATAGTTCTCAATTGAGTTTCAGGTCTTTTAATGGTACTGCGGGTTTGAGTAATTCTAACTTTTGCCATACCTCTTATCCGTTAAAAACTTTAGACAATGAAACACCACGGTTACGTGCGATTGTTTGAGGATCGCGCATCGTTGTCAATGCTTTGAAAGTTGCCTTCACCACGTTGTGTGGGTTTGAAGATCCTTTCGACTTAGCTAACACATTATGAATACCTGCGCTTTCTAATACAGCACGCATAGCACCACCTGCAATTACCCCAGTTCCTGGAGAAGCCGGCTTCAATAAAACAAAACCACCGCCAAATTTACCAAGTGAATCATGAGGAACCGTTCCTTTAATAATAGGAACCTTTACCAAATGCTTCTTAGCATCATCAATCCCTTTCGTGATCGCGTCTGTTACTTCATTGGCTTTTCCCAATCCATATCCAACAACACCATTACCATCTCCAACTACTACAATGGCAGCGAAACTAAATCTTCTACCACCTTTCACCACTTTGGCTACACGCTGGATGGCAACCACCTTTTCCTTTAGGTCGATTTCACTTGCCTTTACTGTGCTGACGTTACTTTGTGTCATGCTTTAAAATTTTAAGCCTCCTTCTCTGGCTCCTTCGGCCAAAGCTTTGATGTTACCATGATAAAGATATCCGTTGCGATCAAACACAACCTCCTGAACGCCACTCGCCACTGCTTTTTCAGCAACTTTCTTTCCTACATTCTTAGAGATAGTCATGTTCACGCCACCTTTCTTATCCAATTCAATGGATGAAGAAGCAGTGATTGTTAGACCTTTTGAATCATCTATAAGTTGAGCATAGATAACTTTATTGCTGCGGAAAATTGACAAGCGTGGACGGCTACTAGTTCCCTCCAACTTCTTGCGAATTCCTTTTTTTATTCTGGTTCTTCTGTCCTTAATGTTTGCCATAATCAGTTATTATTTAGCAGCTGCTTTACCAGCTTTTCTACGAACAAACTCACCCACAAAACGAATACCCTTGCCTTTGTAAGGCTCCACGCTACGCAACGATTTGATCTTTGCAGCAACTTGTCCTATCAACTGCTTATCAATACCCTCTAAAATAATTGTTGGGTTTTGACCTTTTTCCTGAATGGCTTGTACTTTAAGTTCTGGAGGAATACCTACAATCACACTGTGAGAATATCCTAAACTTAAATCAAGTACATTACCTTGTGCAACGGCTTTGTAACCTACACCGATTAACTCAAGCTGTGCTTTATAACCTGTGCTAACTCCTTCCACCATATTAGCTATCAATGAACGGTATAATCCGTGCATAGCCTTATGTCTTTTCTGCTCTGTTGGGCGTTGAACAACAATGGCACCTTCTTCAAGTACAATTTTAAAGTCAGTGTCTATCACTTGCTTCAGTTCTCCCTTTGGACCTTTCACGGTCACTTTATGATCGCTATCCGAGAAGGTGAATGTTACACCTTTGGGAAGCTCTATTGGTAATCTACCTATTCGTGACATGACTTATCAATTAATAGATGTAACACAAAACCTCACCACCCACATTAAGGGCTTTCGCCTCTTTATCTGTAATCACACCTTTCGATGTTGAAAGAATGGCAATACCTAAACCATTCAATACTTTCGGGAGGCTATCTGAACCTTTATATTGACGAAGCCCAGGCGAACTAACGCGTTGAAGTTTCGTAATAGCCGACTCCTTGGTTTCTGGATTATACTTCAATGCAATTTTTATATTGCCTTGCTTGTTTGAGGTATCCTCAAACATATAATTCAGGATATACCCCTTATCAAAAAGAACCTTGGTAACCTCCTTCTTAATATTAGAAGCAGGAACCTCCACCACACGGTGACGTGCCTTGATCGCGTTACGCAACCGGGTCAAATAATCTGCTATTGGATCAGTTGTTTTCATTTCACTTATTTAAAAAAGCAAACCCGTTTTTTTGAACGGGCTGCAAAGATATATAACAATTTCTGTTATTCAAACTGTTACTCGGTTTCGGTTTAGCCTGTTAAGGGTGCCCCGACCTGAATACTCAGCAACCAAATATGTTAGAAAGCCTTTTTTACCAGCTTGCCTTAGTTAATCCTGGGATTTTACCATCATTGGCCATTTGACGAAACTGATTCCGGCAAATACCAAATTTACTCATGTAGCCTCTTGGGCGACCGGTTAGCTTACAACGGCTGCGTAAACGCACGGCCGAAGAACTTCTTGGTAATTTATCTAGTGCAGTCCAGTCTCCAGCCTCTTTCAAAGCCTTGCGCTTAGCTGCGTAGCGTGCTACCAACTTTTCTTTTTTCTTGTCTCTTGCAATGATTGATAATTTTGCCATCGATCAATTAATTTTTAGTTACAAATGGCATACCCAACGACTTAAGCAACTCATAGCTTTCCTCATCAGAAGCCGCTGATGTTACAAACGTGATATCCATACCGTTTATCTTATTCACCTTATCGATTGAAATCTCAGGGAAAATGATCTGCTCTTTTACTCCCAATGTATAATTTCCGCGTCCGTCAAATCCTTTATCGCTCACGCCTTTAAAATCACGTACGCGTGGGAGCGCAACGTTCAACAAACGATCCATAAATTCATACATACGATCGCCACGAAGTGTAACCTTAACACCAATCGCCTGGTTGGAACGAAGCTTAAAGTTCGAAATATCCTTTTTCGAACGAGTAGCTACTGCCTTCTGACCAGAGATGGTAGTAACTTCTTCCAAGCCAACATCAATCAGTTTCTTGTCTGCTACCGCAGCACCAAGTCCTTTGTTGATACAAATCTTTTCTACTTTGGGTACCTGCATTACTGACTTATACTGAAATTTGTCTTTCAGGCCAGGAACGATTTCCTTGAGGTACTTCTCTTTTAATCTTGGAGTTGCCATTATTTAATAAATTCTCCTGTTTTCTTTGAATATCTCTGCAGCTTACCTTTTTCATTAAGCTTTCTTCCTGTGCGTGTTGGCTTGTCATTAGAGGGTTCCACCAACATCAAATTACTGATGTGGATTGTTCCTTCCATTTTCTTAATGCCACCTTCAGGCTTTCCGGCAGAAGGCTTCTGGTGCTTTGTCACCATGTTAATTCCTTCTACAATAGCGCGGTTCTTCTCAGTAATGATTTCCAAAACCTTACCAGTTTTAGTTTTATCGTTACCGGATAATACCACTACGTTATCTCCCTTTTTAATGTGCAGCTTAGCCTGCTTGTTGAATTTCCTTTCCATAGCTTATAAAACTTCAGGGGCTAATGAAATAATTTTCATGAACTGCTTCTCTCTAAGCTCACGAGCCACTGGGCCGAAAATACGGGTACCACGAGGTTCATCCTGAGCATTTAAAAGAACAGCTGCGTTATCTTCAAAGCGGATGTATGAACCATCCTTTCTTCTGATTTCCTTTTTTGTGCGCACAATCACCGCTTTTGAAACGGTTCCTTTTTTAATTTGGCTGGTAGGAATTGCTGACTTTACAGTAACAACAATTGTATCACCAACACTGGCTGAAGCTCTTCTTGTGCCTCCTAATACGTGAACGCAAAGAACTTCTTTTGCTCCACTATTATCCGCAACGGTAAGCCTACTTTCTGTTTGTATCATGGTTACTTCGCTTTTTCGATAATTTCAACCAATCTCCATCTCTTGTTCTTACTAGTGGGGCGAGTTTCCATGATACGAACTGTATCTCCGATACCTGCCTCATTTTTTTCATCATGGGCCATGAACTTGGTTGTTTGGTTCATGAACTTACCATAAATAGGGTGTTTTACTTTGCGATCAATCGCTATAGTAATTGACTTAGTCATTTTGTTACTGACTACCTTCCCTACTTTCTCCTTTCTTAGGTTTCTTGTTGCTGTCTCCATGAGAAATTACTTCTGAGTTTCTTTTGCTTTCAATTCTGTCTTTAGGCGAGCAATCAATCTGCGCGTCTCTTTTATTCTCATTGGGTTTTCGATAGCGGAAACCTGATGAGCAAATTTAAGTTTGCGCAAGGCTTCGTTCTCGCTGCCAAGCTTTTCAGTAAGCTCCACTAAAGTCAATCCTTTAATTTCTCCGTTTTTCATTTTGATGCTTGTTCAACGTAATCTCTTCTTACCGTAAAGCGTGTTTTAATTGGCAACTTACCATCGGCCAAAGCCAACGCTTCTTTTGCTGTAGCCATTGTTACTCCACCCGCTTCAAATAGAATGGTTCCAGGCTTAATAACAGCTACCCAATATTCAGGTGCTCCTTTACCCTTACCCATCCGCACTTCAGCAGGCTTCTTGGTAATTGGTTTATCAGGGAAAATACGAATCCACACCTGACCTTCACGCTTCATAGCGCGGGTAACAGCTACACGAGCTGCTTCTAACTGACGGGCTGTTATCCACCCTGGTTCCAGGGCTTTCAATGCAAATGATCCGAAAGCAATAGAGTGACCACGTGTGGCCAATCCCTTCACCTTTCCTTTTTGCATCTTTCTGAACTTCGTCCGCTTAGGCTGTAACATGATTTACTGCTTTTATAACTTTCCTTAAATTATTTTCTTGCACCTCTTCTATCTCCACCTGCACCTTGCTCTCTTCTAGGGCCGCGTTCGTTTCTTCCTCCACGGTCGCCACCACCACCTCTTCTTCTATCGCCACCACCACCTGGCTGGCCACCTTTGTTCTCTCCGGCTGCATTGCTCACGATGCCCACATTAGGAGACAAATCGCGCTTGCCATATACTTCGCCTTTGAAAATCCATACTTTGATTCCAATCTTTCCGTAGATAGTCTGGGCTTCAGAAATTGCATAATCAATATCTGCACGCAACGTGTGAAGTGGAATCCGTCCTTCTTTATATTGTTCAGTACGCGCCATTTCGGCACCAGCCAAACGACCCGACAATTTTACCTTTATTCCTTCTGCACCTACACGCATAGTAGCAGCAATTGCCTGCTTCATAGCTCTTCGGTATGAAATCCTTGCCTCCAATTGCTGTGCAATTGACTCGCCTACTAATCTTGCATCCAATTCAGGGCGCTTTATTTCATAGATGTTTATTTGAACATCCTTATTAGTAAGCTTTTTAAGCTCTTCTTTAATTTTATCAACTTCATTTCCACCTTTTCCAATCACAACACCTGGACGGGCTGTGTGAATTGTAAGAGTGATTCTCTTTAAGGTGCGTTCAATTACAACTTTAGAGATACCTCCTTTTTGAATACGAGCGTCAATATATTTTCTGATCTTTTGATCTTCAACCAATTTGTCAGCAAATGATTTTCCACCAAACCAGCTAGAGTCCCATCCACGGACAATGCCTAATCTGAAACCAACCGGGTTAATCTTTTGTCCCATTATTCTTTTGTTTCTTTTGCGTTTGACTTCTTAACCGCTTCAACCTTTGCAGGCATGCGATCTACTGTTAAGGTTACATGATTTGATCTTTTTCTGATCCGATGAGCACGGCCCTGAGGAGCTGGTCTCAAGCGTTTAAGCTGGCGCCCGCCATCTACAAACACTTCCTTTACAAAAAGATCGGCTTCTTCCAACTTCACATCACTATTCTTAGATTCCCAACTGCTGATTGCTGAAAGAAGAAGTTTCTCCAATTTAGCAGCTGCATGCTGAGCTTCATACTTCAAAATATTCAAAGCATTACTCACCCGCTCACCACGGATCAAATCAGCCACAAGGCGCATCTTACGAGGCGATGATGGAACATTTTTTAGATACGTAGTAGCAGGACCTTGCTTAGCGGCTTCTTTTACAGCTGCTAGCTTCTCCCTCTTTACTACTGATCTTTTCTTCTTTTTAACTATTTCTGTTTCCATGTCAGGAATCTTAATATGCTCTTAACTATTTGTTATTTCCTGAGTGCCCTTTAAACGTGCGGGTTGGAGCGAACTCGCCCAACTTATGCCCCACCATGTTTTCAGTAACATACACCGGAATAAATTTATTTCCATTGTGCACGGCAAACGTGTGCCCGATGCAATCAGGAGTAATGGTTGATCTGCGAGACCAAGTTTTGATAACAGACTTTTTACCAGCCTGTTCCATTACCTGCACCTTCTTTTCCAAGCGTGCATCTAAATAAGGACCTTTCTTAACTGACCTTCCCATAATTATTTTTTCCTTCTAGCAATGATTAAACCATCAGAATACTTTTTCGGATGACGAGTCTTCTTACCTTTTGCAAGCAATCCGTTACGTGATCTTGGATGACCTCCTGAAGCACGACCTTCACCACCACCCATCGGGTGATCAACAGGGTTCATCGCTACCGGTCTGGTGCGAGGACGAACTCCTCTCCATCGGCTACGACCCGCCTTTCCAACTTTTTCGTTCATGTGCTCAGCATTGGAAACTGCCCCTACCGTAGCAAGGCACCTAACCAATACATTACGCATTTCGCCTGAAGGCATTTTTAGAGTTGCATAAACTGCTTCACGAGCAACTAACTGAACAAATGAGCCAGCACTGCGAGCAATGGATGCTCCATTACCCGGCTTTACTTCTACATTATGAACAATCGTACCAATCGGAATCTTCGAAAGAGGAAGTGCATTACCAACTTCAGGAGCAATGTTGTCTCCAGAGATAACCGTTTGCCCAACTTTGATTCCTTGTGGAGCAATGATATATGACTTCAGTCCATCCGCATAATACAACTTTGCAATGCGAGCCGTTCTTGTAGGATCATATTCGATTGACTTAACAACAGCAGGAATTCCAAAACGATCGCGTTTAAAATCGATCAAACGTGTTTTCTGCTTATGACCACCACCAATGTAGCGCATAGTCATACGACCTGAATTGTTACGACCACCAGTCTTCTTGATAGTAACTACCAAAGATTTCTCTGGCTTAGTTTCTGTAATGTCCTCGAAACCAGGAGACAACCGGTGACGGGTGCCTGCAGTTATCGGTCTAAGTTTTCTCAACGCCATCGCTTATATATATTATACGTTGCTATAAAAATCAATTACTTCTCCTGAAGCCAATGTAACGATCGCCTTCTTATAACTTGGCTTGCGGCCTGATAACACACCTGCCTTAGTGAATCGTGATTTGAATTTACCAAGCACATTAATTGTGTTAACACGCTCTACGTTCACACCATACATCTTCTCTACGGCACTCTTTATCTCTACTTTATTAGCAGTTCCTTTCACCACAAAGCCATACTTACCTTTTTCATTCAAGGAAGAAACTTTCTCAGTAACCAGGGGTTTAATCAAGATGCTCATTGGATTACTGTTTATTTAAAATGTTATCAATCTGAGGACAGCTTTAATCTGTCTCTCTATGACACAAAATTAGGCACATTAGGGAAACACGCAAATGTTTACTACCATCTTTAACAACAAATCAATGAATAATCTAACAAAAATTGACCATTACCTTCACAAATTACTCTATCACTCCTTACACTCTATCAGCATGCACCTCTACAAATGCAGTAATAATATGATTAACTAATTTAATGTACTAATGTATACACTAATGACCGGCAGCCACAAGTAAAGTTTGTGCCAGTTGTTTCCATTTTGTACTACCAGCACAGATAAATATGCATTTGGAGAGTAGCCATTGTAGTGTTCAGACGATGTTACAATTCCTCCAATAATGATTAAAATGCTCAACTGGTAGCCACAAGTACAGTTTGGACCAGTTGTTTCCAATTTGTACTACCAGCACAGATAAATATGCATTTGGAGAGTAGCCCATAGCAGAGTGGTTTGGTGCAATAATATACAATGAAATAATCTTTTTACAAAACATCTGGTGAAGTTACATGAACCTTTTGGTGGTTATTAGGCCATCATAGTTGCCATTCCTTTCTAGTGCACTATGGGTAGCCCTCAAAAACATTTCTGGGCCGCTGGCAATGATTTGCACAAATTACCACCAGTGGAACAAGAATGGTGAGAAATATTAACTTTACTCATTTATTGATGCTTGATGGTCATTGTAGTGTTCAGATGATGTGACAGCTCCTCCAGTTTAATGCTTAAAATGCTTTAATGGTAGCCACCAGCACAGTTTTTTTCCCCCATTTTATACCAGCACAGAAAAATATGTGTAGGAGAGTCACCCCACAACAGAGTGATTTTGGTCAATAATAATACAATGAAGCATTTGCCATACAGTAGTGGTCACTCCTCTTTTGTGGCATTTTGCGTAAATTTCAGGGCTACCAGTTGTTTCAACAGACTAATGTGGATTATCGGGACCCTGCGCAATTTGTGCACATAGTACCATTGTTGATTCTACAGGAAAAACACTATGTTGGTAGACTGTAGGCACATGCCATTCCACACTACGCTTTGTAGGGTGTGCATCAGTACTAGTACCTAGTACTGTACCAGGTACTGTACTATTCTACACATGACGTTTTGATGACGAACCTTTCAAACGAGCATTTTATTGCTGTACTGATACCAGTACAGTACTAACTAGCAATTGATTATGTTTTGTATTACATAAATTGAAGCATGTTACATAATGCATTATAAATTAATAATTCTAATACATTATGCATTACATATTTAAGTTATGTAATTCACTATCTATTGTAGTGCATACAGTTAATAAATATGTATTACATCATATGACAGGCTAGGCATGATCATGCGCGCATATTTATGCGCGCCACAGGAGTCACAGGAGCTTTTCACACCTACTGGATCTCATAGCTCCACCATGGTGTGTCTCTCTCCTTCTCCTCCTCTTCTCACTCTTTTTCACATCACATACTTAGCATTGATTTACATCATTCTAGTCTGTGATCTAGTTAGGGTCTAGGCAAGCACCTACACTTGCCTGATAGGTTATTCGCTCATTAACACTTATCTATATTATATATCCTCATGCAATACGAATTTAGCATCATTATCATTATCGATCATCGATTAGTTGTCATTGATTCAACTGTTGGACAAGACTAAGGTACTCCTGTGTAGGAGGAACGTCGGTACAACAACATCAATTGACAACATCATTCATCACCATTCATCATCAACTTATATCAACAACAATACACTATACATATACAATCAACATCAACGATAGCTGTGGTTCGTAATACAAGGTACGCCCTTGGCCATCAACAGCTCTTTACTGTGGTTGATTGTTGAGTCTACAGTCGTGGTCGTCATTGTCATTGATCTGTCGTCGTCGTTGTCATCGTCATCATCGATGCTCTTCACTCTTACGACTAGGAGAGGGAACAGCATTCATCAACAACAGTCAACAACAACAGCAGCATCAACAACAGCATTCATCAACAACCATCGTCGACACTACAACAACAACATCAGTCGTTCATCAACAACACCGTCGTCATCAACAACATCGTCGTACAACAACAAACAAAGCTTCAGTTGACTTCATCGATCGATCGATTTTCGTCACAGTAACTCCCACCGAAGGCGTAAAAAGACTTTTGTAACTAACTCCCACAGGCAGTCACAAACAAAGTCCCAGTGAAAGCAAGACTGTCGTGATACAATACATAAGACTACAGTGACTAAAGATATCGCATTCGGTATCAACCCAAGACCACAGTGACTAACGATACGCATTCGGGATCAAAGTCATCGATTACACACTGTACACTGCATATCAGACACATACTTCATCGATATTAGACAGTACAGTCAACTACCAGTACTGCATACCAACTTCTACAGTACACAATACTACAGTTCTTGACACTTACATGTACGCTATCACAGTCCGATTCCAACAGTGAACTTATAAAGGACGTGACAGAATCTTCAGAGTACTACGAGATATCGCGCGAACCAATCCTTGGGAACCACAGCTTAAAACCCCAAGTCTCCCACCCTACAGTTGCGCTAACACTGTACCAGTCATACTACACAGTATACAGTGCTACCAAGTGACTACCAAGTGATACCAAGGACTTATAATAAATACACCAAGCCATCATGACTACTAACTACTCCTCTATCACCCATATCACCTTGGTCTTTGAGGAGACTAAGAAGTACCCTGATGCACATACTCAACTCAATGCTATCTACTCCAAGAAACTTCATGGACTTAGATACATCTCTTTACATCAGAAGCAAGAACCCAAGTATCTGACCAAGCCTTGGACAACCTGATCAACCTCATTATCCAATCCATCTACCAAGACCCTGCTACCATAGGAGCACTTGGAGATATCACTGATATTGTGAATGCTATGTACTTGAGAGGCAAAGTCCGCAAACATACCCACCCAAGATTAGACTAACTGGCATGATGTACAAGACCTCTTTGATGCTGCAGTCACTAACCATGCAACTGAATTCTTCATTCAGATTAGTTTCCAACATGTTCATATCAGACCTGAAGGCATCTATGACTTGAATGACTGGAACAACTTCAGCACTACACCTTTCCCCATCCATCAGTGCTGACACTAAACCCTCCACTGAGACCAAAGGCACTGCTCAACCATCTCTCACTGACTTTGCTGCTGAAGTTGCCAAGGCTGTCTCTGCTACCCAGACTGATCAAGCCACCAATCTTGCTACAGAATTTGCCAAGGCTATCACTGCTACTCTGGGTCCTCAAGCACAGTCTACTGACCCAAACCCCAAGCAGCTCTAGCTCCACCACTACTTTGAACCTTCCTTACCTCTTCAATGTAAATGGCCTGCCTCCAGATGTGAAGACAAGATATGAAGCACGAATCAAAGACAAAGTCATCCACCGACATGCAATGACAAGCTATTCCACAGGGAATAAATATTACTTGGATAGACCTGATCGCCTGATCCTCACTGATGGCACACTCTTTATCATCCCAACAGAGATTGCTGAGAAACTTTTCCGTACTAAGCCTCCCACTTGTCTTAGCTTCACACCCTGGGGCATACGTGATTGGTACTCCAAGTTCTATCAACACTGCCATCGCCATGGTGTCTTCCTTTTTCCATACTGGGCCTACCAAAAGAATGTTGATGCTCTCACTGGTTTCAAGGTTGGCCAAGATCCTGATGATGATGTACCAGCACTCATGCATCATATCATATCCCAGTCAGACTCCTTGCTGTATGCTGTCCTCAGTGAACCATCCATGTTCCCACCAAATCTCAGTGAAGAGGATAGCTCCATCCTCCGTGGTGCACTAGCCAACAGTGATTATCATGGATACCGCGTCCTGAAAGCAATCCTCATCCACTCTCACCCAGCTTACAGCCCAAAGCCCAAGTGCCTGATCAGGGCCTACCCCATTCAGCAACAGGGAGAAGAACTTACCTGACTACTACCAAAAGTTCCAAGATCACCTCAAGATGTGCCAGTACCTGGAGAACAATACCAGTGACCTGGATGACCCTGAAACCCTTGAACTCTTCCTTGATGGTGCCACCCACTCAGACTTCTTGGAAGAAGTCACATACCAAGAGCGGCATTCAGCAAACACGGCACACTTATATACAGCAGAAAAGCTCCTGGAGACCCTGAATATGAAACTCAAGCTTCCCCATAGCCCCACCAAGAAGAAGCACCCACCTCTTGGCTCAGCTTTTAGAACTCCTCCTTACCGCTCCAGGAACAATCCAAGGCAGAACCCACACTACCAGCATACTCCACGAGGTACACAACACAATCCTATTGTACTCAACCCCATTGCAACCTCAGCTCCACCAGACCTTGCTCAAGCTTGTGATGAGTTAGATGCACTCACACCTCCTTCTGATCCTGAAGCTTCAAGGGCCTTCACCAAGTATGCCGTTAGTATCAACAAGATTGCAACCAACAGAACCCTGGCATACAATCAACCATGCCTCATCTGCAAAACACAGACCCATGACTTTGCCAACTGTCCTGTCTTGCAGAACACTGACTTTCTCAAGCAGCACTACATTAACTTCATGCAGATGCTCAAGAAACATGACAAGGCTCGAAGTGCTTCCACTGATTCACCAGCTCCACCTCAGAGTGCCAGAGTATTCCAAATCCAAGCTACTCACCCTGATGACACAGTATATCTCTTCCCACCAGTCAGCCCAGCTTCGTCTCCAACCAACCTGACTGATGATGAACCAACCAGAGCTGCATCTGCACCACCTACCTCGGATTTTTCTATGGGCCATCTTTAAAAACGGAAAGATGCTGCCCACACACCGTTCCTACAACAAATGATAGCGGGATGTACCACCAGGGGATGTCTACTGACACGTCATCTTCCGCTTCTAATGCCCCTTCCACCTCTTCTGGCAACAGAGTGACATGGTCACTTGATGAACAGCCAAGTTCCAAGCCAGAGACAAACCACCTCCTACTGACTCCAAGCCCTCCTCTACTGCTGTTCTTGATGAGCAAGGCACACCACTTGTTGAAACTGTTGATGATGATGATGATGATGATACAGTCTCCACTGAACCAGAGGAGGTCCTTATATCCCACCTTGGTGCAGTCTCCATGGACACCTACAACCTGGGCTCCAGCAATGGACATCTACAATGATGATGAACCACAAGTCTGTACTGCAGCTCCTATCCATTCCATCAAGGATAGACCCCCTGACCTCGGTGATGACCCTCCATGGATTGTTCGTGCCCAAATTGATACAGGTGCTTTTGCATCAGTTACTAGTGAACTGGAATACCTCCATAATTACAAGCCTTTCCATAAAGACTTCCCAAGTCCTCTTCTGCTACTGCCCGCCACAGTTGGCTCTGATACTGTCCCTATTGGTTATGGTTACCTCCACCTCCCTGTTCGTGCTGCCCCAGGTTACATAGCTGTCCGCGCCTTCTACTCCCCGGAGCTACGTACCACAGTCATAGATGAACGTGATGTCTTCAAGGCCTCTGGCGGAAAAATGAAAGATTTTTCTGGTCAAACCCTAGTCAAAGATCTTGACACAGGACTCTGTGCTCTCCACTGCAAACACAGACTCAGAAACTCCCAAGATGTCATTCTTCCTGGAGTCCTTCGCCATGGCAAAGCCTACTCAGAACCACTGATTCCAGTAAATCTATCAGCCTCTCACCCCAAGGCCTCACCTGACACATCCAGTGACAAAGGCACTCGAACTTGACCCTGATTTTGCTGAAGCCTGTAAATTGGCAACCATCCAAAACATACATGCATACCAAGATATGGAATACCATACCCTCAAAGAAGAACTCAAGTCTGTCCCCAATACTTACCATGGCCTACCATTCCATGAATATATACAGCAACAGACTCCACTAGCCTCCATCAAAGCAGCTACTGAACGAATGCTCTGGCACCAGAGACTCAACCATCCATCTGACTACTACCTCTACAATGCCCACAAGCATATTGATGGAGTTCCACAATTTAAACACATGGACCCTATCCTTGAAACATGTCCCACCTGCATTCAAGCTAAGCAAACCAAAGAAGCTGCTGGACCCAACACCACCCGCGTTGCTGTCTACCCCTTCCAAGGCCTCTCTGTTGACTTCTCTTTCTCTGGCATGAAGTCCAAGAATGATGCCACTCGGCGCAGTGATTATGTTGGACTCAATGGTGAAACATGTTGGATCCTCATCACCGACCATAAGACTCGACAAACTTATGGTGATACCCGCATCTCCAAGGGTTCCCCCATAGAATGGCTGAAGCAGTTCCTCACAGATCATTCCCCCGACTGCTTAGACAAATATGTTTACATGGACCAAGGTGGTGAACTATACAAGAACCCTGAAGTCCGTCGCCTCTTTCAATCTTTTGGCTATGATATCAAACCTACTGGTGCTGGAGCTTCCAACCAAAATG
>CAWBCB010000127.1:0-18465 GCA_963787095.1 uncultured Cytophagales bacterium
ATGAATATCAAAGCCATTGATTTTGATAGAACCTCTTCCTGGTTTTTCCAGACCGGCAAGAATATTAAGAAGGGTTGTTTTGCCGGCACCACTGGCGCCCATAATTCCAATCAGTTTCCCCGGGCCTTCATTAATTTTCACGTCACGAACTCCAACTACGCCATTGCGAAAAGTAAATTCTTCAATAGTAGCATTAAAAGAAAGTTTTATCGTTTGTATTTCTTCGTTGAAGTCGGCTATTAAATCACTATAGTATAAGGCACTACCATCAGGTGTTTTTAAAATGCTTCCTTGCGAAAACAAATACACCCTGCTGGGTTTTATGATAAAGCCATTCAAATTGATGGCGTCTTTGCCCAAGTATTTAACAAAATACATGTCAACGCTGCTCACATGCATAAATACAAGTTGCCCATCTACATGGGCATGCAAATGCTTTTGGAGTGGAGCTGCCTTTTCGTTACCCTCATCAGCAATAAGGATATCAACAAAATCGAGTGAACTTACTTTTTCTGAAACGACAAAGCTTTCAATCAGCCGATACTCATCCTTGATAATATTAAATACCGTAGAGACCGCATTTACAATCTCCATGCGTTGATTAGTGAACTGTTTATCAGAACTAACCAATTCGAGTACTTTTATGAGTACAACTACTTTCTGTTTTTGCGTGAGCGTTTTGTTAATTTTTTTACAAATAGCGAGGGTTCTTATTGAATCCTTTACAGAGGTTGGTTGATTACTTCGGTCGTCAACATGTTTTCCTGTTTGTTCGCTATAGCCCGAGATCGTGTCATAGAGTTTCAGATATTCATCTACTGCAGATTTTTCAAGCTCTTGTTGAAAGAAGTTAAGCGCAAACCCACGTTCATTATCCGATACACCACCATCTTGTTTAGAAATGATTGCAAAAAGTTGGGTTAGCGCTTTAAGAATTTCTTCACTCATGGTTTAGGCAATCGAATGTTGATCAACGTAATGAACTGACAATTTAGTAAGCCTGAAATTCAAATGGAACAGAAACTAATTCAGCCAATTCCTGGCCCGACTCTTCCATGTCTTCGTCATCTTCTAAAAATTGCCAAATCACCTTTGATGTTGGAATCGTTTCTAATATTTTAAGAAGGTCTAACATTTCGCGCGAAGTAGCAATGTTAAAATACTCAAACTTTACCGTCAGTATAGTACGGGCGTTTGGTTCTTTACTGTAATTATTAAGCCAATCCTTTAAAGGAGCAAAAAAAGGAGATGGTTTATCGAGCAACGATTTTCCTTCGATATTAAAAATTTCCTTTTTCTTATCGAATTCTACAGATGGTGTAAGTTCATCTGCCGCAAGTATTAGTGGAGACACAGGCTTATTGTTAAAGTCAATTTTTGTGTAAAGGAAAGGGAAATAAACGTCAAATCAATTTTGTTTCAATTCGAAATTATTCGGTCAGGCTTTCTTTATTAAAAGCGTAAGGGAGTAACGAACTAGCTGAAGCACATTTTATCCATTGGTTATCGGTGTGATGCATAATTACTTCAAAGGGTTTATTTTGTCTTTCTTCAAACTCAGCCATTACTTGCCTGCAGGCTCCACAGGAAGCGGCCGCTGAAAGTTCTTTGTGATTTTTCTTGTGGGCTACAATGGCAATTTTCATAATTCGTTTGCCATTATGTTGTGCAGCCGCGGCATACAATGCAACACGTTCAGCACACATACACAAGGGATACGATGCATTTTCTTGATTCGATCCGGTTATTAAAGATCCATCTTCCAGAATTAATGCTGCCCCAACATGAAATTTTGAATACGGTGCATACGCATGATGTGCAGCTTCCTTCGCTTTGTGAATCAAATACTTTGATTCAGTGTCAAGTTCATCTAAAGATTTATAAGTTTCGAATCCTTTCATGTGAATAAATGGTTCTTTAGATTAGAAAGATAATAAACCGTGGGCTTGTTCGGAAATATTAACTCTAATTCCTTTAATTTAATCCTTATTTAGTATAATTGGTTATAATGAAAAAACATATTCTGGTATTAGGTGCAGGCAGGTCTTCTTCGGCTTTGATAAGTTATTTATTGAAACAATCTACCCAACAGGACTGGACTATTACCGTAGGTGATATTTCTAAACAAATGGCTGCCGACCGTATGGCTGGCTATCCTTCAGGTTGCGCAATTGAATTTAATATTGAAGACCACGAGAATAGCTGTAAAGCGATCGCTTCTGCAGACGTGGTAATTTCACTATTGCCTGCCCATCTTCACAGTAAAGCGGCACGAATCTGTCTAGCAGAGAAGAAACATTTTCTAACGGCCAGTTATGTGAGTGATGAAATGAAGGCGCTAGACTCAGAAGCAAAATCTAAGTCACTTCTTTTTCTAAACGAATGTGGACTCGATCCAGGCATCGATCACATGAGTGGCATGCAAGTGATTGATCGAATAAAAAACGAAGGTGGAGTCATTACTTCATTTGAATCTTTTACGGGTGGTTTAATTGCTCCAGAAACTGATCCTGAAAATCCTTGGCGGTATAAATTCACGTGGAATCCACGGAACGTAGTTATGGCAGGCCAAAGCACAGCAAAATTTTTAGAACATGGTCAGTACAAATTCATTCCTTATCAACAACTTTTTTTACGAACCACAGAAATTACTGTGCCCGGTTATGGAGAGTTTGAGGGCTATGGCAATCGAGATTCGCTAAAGTATATGGAGGCCTATGGACTGCAAGGTATTGAGACGATGCTACGCGGAACGTTGCGTAATAAAGGATTTTGTTCGGCCTGGAATATTCTTGTACAACTAGGATGTTGCGAAGACACCTATCAAATGGAGCATGTACGCACCATGACGCATCGTGATTTCTTTAATTCATTTTTACGTTTTCATTCTACCGAATCGGTTGAAGAGAAAATATGCTCCGTTTATAAACTTTCCTCGCAGAGCGATGAAATGAAGAAATTTGTCTGGAGTGGGTTTTTTACAGATGAACTTGTTGGTTTAGAGGGAGGAACCCCTGCCCAGATTTTAGAACATATTTTAAATAAGAAGTGGAAATTGAAATCGGCAGATAAAGACTTAATCGTAATGTGGCATCGGTTTTTGTATACGCGCAATGGGGTTAAAAAAGAAGTACAAGCCTACTTGACTGCCATTGGTGAGAATGAAACCACTACCGCTATGGCAAAAACAGTAGGCTTGCCATTGGGCATTGCTGCAAAACTTTTTTTAGAGGGGAAAATAAAAAGCAGAGGTGTTGTTATACCGGTAGCAAAGGAATTTTATGATCCCATACTAATGGAATTGAAAAACTTGGGGATTGGCCTTGTTGAACGTGAGATTCGCTAACGTCTGGCTATAACGCTTACCGGCAAGGAAATAAAATAAATGACGGTGATAAGTGGGGAGCCTGAAATCAAAAAACAAATTGTTGTTTGGAGTAGGTAGGTGAGTGGAACCAAAACCATTCCTAGCGCAAACTTAAGTGACCCTATAAATTGTGGATCAGAGACCTTATTTTTTAAAATCCAATTTAAAATTCCAAAAGGAATCACATGGTTAATAAATTGGTAAACAAACAAGGGATTTAACCATCTGTTGAAAGTTTGTTTTTTTGTAATAGGAACTTCTTTTAAGTGATCATTATTTATCAACGCCTGATCCGCATGTAACTGCTCAACTAAATCAGATTTTAGCATACGATGCGCCTTATAAGCAACAATCTTAGTATCGTACTGATCAGGTGGGATGTGTAAAATCAAGGGGCGGAGCTCGTCTTCTGTACGTTTGATAAGCGCATCAATATTTTGCTGATTGGTATTTAGCGAATTGCAGACTTCACTCAAAAGAATGGGTTTCCCGAAATTTACCAACACACGCGAGCGGAACTTTGTATGGGAATCATACTGAATGCCTACGGGCACTATTTTCACGCCAAGTTTCCAGTCATTCTTTTCTTCAGCCGCAATTCCTATTCGCGCAAAGCCCTTTTGTAAGGGTCTTAAAAACCAGCGATCATTATGATTGCCCTCACCAAAAATTAGAATGCACTCACCGTTTGATAGCAAGTTTGCACACGTATCAATGGTTTCATCATTTTTACGCAGTGTACTAAACCCATCGCGGAAACGATACACCGGCAGCATTTGTAGGATGGTTAGTATTTTTTTTACTAAGGGCTTATTAAATACATTAGCGCGAGTGATAAACCAAGGATCGCGTTTTGCGCTGCATGCCATTACCACTGCATCGAGAAAAGCATTTTGATGAGTAGCAACAAAGATGACTGCACCTTTTGGTATAGGTGCATGTTCATTTACCTGCCAGCGCTTGAAGTAAAACCACAAGGCTAATCGGGAATAATTCTTTAATGAATGATAAATTATTTTTTGAATCACTACTAATCAAGATAAAACAGGAACTCGTCTCCGGACAATGTAGGCGAAAACAAAACCTGAAATTAAATGCCAAACACCCCACCAGGCTGCCACTACGGCCATAGCAGTATTGCCATCAAAGAAGTTAAAAATTAAAATTAATCCCAACCCGGAATTTTGTATTCCGGTTTCAATGGCAACCGTACGGTTAACCGCTTCATCATTTTTTAAAATTTTGCTAAAGTAGAAGGCTAGTATTAATACGAGTCCGTTATGAACGAGTACAATCCAAAAAACATCTCCTAGGTAGGCAGCAAAACCATCTTGATTGTTGAGTACAGCACCAACAATAAACGCGGTTAGCATCAACATAGAAATTAACCGAATAGGGCTTGATATTTTTTTGCTAACAACAGGAAGAAATTTATTGACGGCCATTCCTATAATGAGTGGTAGTAGCAATATGCAAACCATGTTGATCATGAGGGATAAGAAATCTACTTCAAATGATTTTACTTCAAGTGATAGAGAGGGTAAAAGTGAGGACCAAAATAGAAAACTAATAGGCGTGATTAGAAAGGCAGAGAGAGATGACCACGCTGTTAGTGTTACCGAAAGGGCAACATTGCCACGTGCCATTTGAGAATAGAAATTGGAGACATTGCCACCTGGGCAGCAAGCCACTAACAACATTCCCATAGCCATGCCAGTACTAATTGGTAAGACTGAGATTAGCAGAATAGTTATTAGCGGTAACAGCAGGAACTGAGAAATCAAACCTGTTACAACCGCTTTCTTTTGGTTTAGCAATTCAGTGAAATGTTTCCACTGAATATCCAACGCCACGCCAAACATGATCACAGCCAGACAGATATTTAATATTGTGAGACTGGATGGTGAAAATTGAATGGAAACGTCAGTAGGCAAGAGGTAGTTGTTTTATAAAAAAATAAATATACGGGATTTGGCGAAAATCAAACTACTCCTGATTCTGTTGATTTTTTTCGTACCAACTATCGGTACTCAGATAATCGTCTTGTGCAGCAGATACTGCCAGTTGATCGCACCGTTCATTTTCAGGATGGCCAGCATGTCCTTTGATCCAAACAAACTTTGGCTTGTATTTTTGATGGAGTGGAATGTAACGCTGCCACAAATCCTCATTTGCTTTTTTTGCAAAATTCTTTTTTTGCCAACCCCAAATCCACCCTTTCTCTATTGAATCAACAACATATTTAGAGTCTGAATAAATAGTTACCGGAATACCAAGTTTCTTTATTGCTTCTAACCCAACAATCACCGCCATTAATTCCATGCGGTTGTTGGTGGTTAATCGAAACCCTTCTGAAAGTTCTTTTACGTGGTTGCTAAATTTAAGAATTGTCCCATATCCACCGGGTCCTGGATTGCCTTGCGCTGAGCCGTCCGTATAAATGCGAATCATACGGGTTGTAAATTACCTTTAAAAATCTTTACCGCTATTGCCAGCAAAATAACACCAAACACTCTGCGTAACACGGCAAAACCTGATTCACCAATCACGCGCTCAAGCCAACTTGAAGAACGTAGTACGATATAAACAAAAACTAAATTCACAAGGATACCCATAAGCACATTGATCTCCTGATAGACTGCGCGCAAGGAGAGGATGGTAGTTAACGTACCTGCTCCGGCTATTAAAGGAAAAGCAATGGGAACAATGGAACCTGATCCTTTGGCGTTGGGATCGTCTTTTATTAAGGTGATTCCCAAAATCATCTCCATGGCAACAATAAAAATTACAATTGCACCAGCCATTGCAAATGATGCCACATCTAATCCAAATAAACTGAGAATAGATTGACCGAGGTAGAGAAATACAACCATTAGTATGGCCGATATTATCGTGGCTTTCTCTGCATAAATTCGACCCTCTCGCTTTTTTATCAGAATGATAAATGGAATAGAGCCAATGATATCAATGACTGAAAACAGAATAAGCGAAACTGAAAAGATTTCTTTGAAATCCATTGTAAAATCCATAATGCGAAATTGAGGGGCAAAGGTAATACAAATTCACCTTTTCGCGGATTGTACAGAGGGTCATAAAAAAGTCACACCCACCATAGGCGTGACTTACAACCCAACCTAAAAAAATATTTTAGAATGAGATCTGATATTGAAGCACTACCTGGCTGCTTCTGCCACTACTAATTAATTCAGCGCCTTGCTGATCATAGTTTGGTCTGCTTTGGTAATCAAGAGAAATCTTGCTGCCATGACCTTTTATTAGCCAGTTCACACCTACATCTACCACATTCATTTGCTTATCTAACCGATGATATTTCGCACTCTGCATGGATATATAAGGCATAAGGGTTCCATTTCCTTCACCCATTAAATCATTCTTCATCAAGTAACCCACCTGTGCGTAAAAGACATTTCCACTTCCAAACATAGGAAATGCATTGCCTTGGCTTCCACCTGGATAACCAGGCTGAACGGAACTTGCTGGATTCATGATGCCATTGTATCTCAGATAGCCAGGACCATATTCAAAATCAAAGTAACCAAGGTATGCATTCAATGCAGTTCCAGTTTCGGTGTTGATGGGTGCATCATAAAATGCAGCCACTGACCATAATGTCATGTTATGAAATTCTTTGGTTACTCCACCATCGGGCGAAGTTTCTGTAGCATTCTTTTGCGCGATAACTCCGGCTTCAAGATTGAAGACTTTTTTCTTACCTAAATAGGTGCCGGTCATATAAGGTGTTACATGCGATTCTTTGTCAAAGAAATTCCACATAAAGAAACCCTGGTATTGCTTATTATGACCTTCTTGTGCAAAGGTTGCATTATTGGATAATGCAGGAAGTGCGGTTCCATTAGTAGCAACTGGAAAAGGATCGCTTAAGATCACGCGGTAATCAAATTTCCCAAGTTGTCCGCGAGCATAAACACTAAGCTTGCGCGAGAATTGATCGACTTGATCAACGGTAGCCTGCGCGAACACAGGTACATCCAGGGTGGCAATGGTACCGATACTTGGCTGACTGAATCGTGAGAGGCCATTTGCAATGGTTAAGCCACCACCCAAAATTAATTTCTCACTTCCTTTGCTTACTCTGTATTCTCCGAGTGCATCATGAAAGAAGGCTTGTATTTTTCTGTTACCAGATGTTTGGGATAAATAATTGAAATTGTTTTGGCCAAACTGAAAGTAAACAAAAACCCGATCTGATAATTGACCATACAGTTGAAAGCGAGTTCTTCGAAGTCCAATATCAAAAGTTTGACTTGCTGGTTTGTTAAGAACCAATGTTCCTGGATTGCTCTCATTGTAGCGCAGCCAAACCTGATTTAAGAAAGTAGCCTTTAAGTAGTGGCTTCCGTCCTCATTAAGGTTTAGTTTTAGTTCAGTAATTTCTTTTGGCTTCTCTTGGGCGAAAGAAAGAATCGATACGCACAAAAGTGCCAGTGAAGCAATTATTTTGTTCATGTTAATCAATTTATGAGGTAAAAATAGTAGGGAAGAAGATCATCTCTTCCCTACATTATTTAAACGGCTTGAGCCTCTTTTTGATGAATTAAAGAAACAAACTCAGTAGCAAATTTAGTCACATAAGTTATTTCAGAAGGTTCTAACAAATCTCGTTTTTTGTAAAACACTAATCTGTTTCGGTGACATTCAATGTGCATCTCTTCGCGATTCTCTAAAAACTGAATTAACGATTCTGTAAAGAAGTTACGCACACCAGGTTCATTCTCACCCCGTAGATAATATTTTTTTGAAAAAACCGGATGATCACTGAAATCAATATCTTTTCCGGCTACTCCTTCCATCAGTTTAGACCAAAGGCTTTCCGGTTCTAAAGCAAAGTCCGGAATGAGTTGATCGGTTTCAGAAAATTGTAGAATGGTGATCTTTGTTTCGATTTTATCCTGTAAGGCTCCTTCCTGAAGAAAAATATCCGCAACTTCTATTTTCCCATTCTCATCATATTTTGTTATAATATTTTCTTCGAATAGAATTTTGTTACCGCGCTGAATTGGGAAGTCTTTATACTTACTGAAATTCCGGATTCGTTGTGGATAGAACGCGAACTCATTTATATCTGAAAATTTACGAAGTTCAATTTGTCTTGGACTAAGTTTGATTTCGAATTTGGATTGTGATCCTGGGCTTGACTTGCGTGCTGCTAACGGGTGACTTGATAAAGGTTCAAATTGTTCAAATCCAATTACCGAAACGGTGCCACCATTGTGCTGATACTCTTCTTCAAAATGATGAAGTTGTTCCATAAATGAGTGATCAACGATTCGCGCATCTGCGAAATTAAGAGTGACTTTTTTTCCAGGAGCGATACGCTTAAACAGGTTTTTGAACCCAATGAGATTAGAAAAAATAGCAGAGTCTTTTACTGAAATAAAATATTCATTCTCACTTTGTGAGATTTCATAATGCGCTTTGAATAAGCTCTTAATAGGTGCCCCGTTAATAATATGAAATATAAATTTTGCCAAAATACCGGCACCCACACCCAGTAATAAATCCGTAGAGATAGTTACCGCAATGGTGATAACAAAAATGGCAAGTTGCTCAACACCAATTTTATAGGTTTTAAAAAATTCTTTTGGGGAAGCTAATCTGTAACCAACTGCGATTAGGAGAGCAGCTAGTGCTGAGTTCGGAATCATTTCAATTACCGGAATGAACAAAAGCATGGCAATTAATAGAAACAAACCATGGAAAAAGTTAGCCCACCGCGTGCGGCCACCAAAGGTTACATTAGCCGAACTGCGGGCAACCTCTGAAATCATTGGCAAACCACCTAATAAACCGGAAAGGACGTTTCCTGCACCGAGTGCAGTTAAATCTTTATTTGTGTTTGATTCTCTTTTGTAAGGATCGAGACCATCAACTGCTTTTACTGTTAAAAGAGATTCAAGACTATTAATAAACAGAAACATGATTACGTATTTCCAGAATACTCCGGTACCAATAGCAGCAAAACTTGCGTTAAACTTTATGTTCTCCCAAAAGTTGCCAATGCTCACTAAATCGAAAGCAGGTTCGGTATGTCTAAAGTCCATGATTAGTGCCATGGGTATTGTTACCACAAGCACCACCATAGGGGCGGGAATTTTCTTAATAAACTTGCTCTTGATGAGCGGCATTCCGAAAATAATTACCAAGCTAACGATGCCCACTGCGGCAACCCGTGGATCTGCATTTATAAACGAATGTGGTATCAGTTCATAAAGTTCAATCGGTTCTAATCCCTTCAAGGTTGCAGGATCAATACCTAATAAAACATGTATTTGCTTTGAAAAAATAATTAACCCGATGGCGGCCAGCATGCCATGAACAGCGGAGGGTGGAAAGAAATCGCTTAATGATCCAAATTTCAGAAACCCAAAAATTATTTGGATTACAGCCATAACAACAATGGCTCCACATGCTAACTGCACACCCGTGTTGCCTTCAATATTCAAGGCGCCTAGCTCAGCAACAGCTCCGGCACAAATTGTGATTAAACCTGCAGCGGGTCCTTTTATTGTAAGTGCGGAGCCTGCAAAAAAGCTTACAAACATACCACCCACCATTGCGGTAAGTACGCCCATGGCTGCTGGAAAGCCGCTGGCTTTGGCAATTCCTAGACTAAGTGGGAGAGCTAACAGGAATACTAAAAAACCAGCAACTGCGTCTATACGCCAGTTTTCTTTTAGCCCGGCCAGTCCATCCTTTGGGATTTCAAGTGTTTTCATGTGTTAATAGTTTGTTTAGGGTTGGATAGAATTTGCATTTTGATTAACACCGCAAGGCATCCTCTCATGCTCATTTTATTAATGGTTGGTGCAGAGCACCGAAAAGTTGATAGAAAAATAGAATAGACTAAATGGCAGCTGCTTAGGAATTAGCTAGCAAATCTGGGTGCCAGAACTTGGAATTCTTGGCTAGAGAATGGTCAGATGAGAAGTACTCTGTGTAATTTGAATAGGGAAGGCTGAGTATCAAACTGATCTTTTGGAAGCGACCAGGTTATTTGAATTGGCTCAAACTTTTTGAGTTCGCTAAAAACCTCAACGAAACAAACACTGATAAAACAATCATTTTTGCCTTCACGTTCTTCACAACCAACCTCCTCAAAAATCAATTGGGAAAGCAAATCAACTGATTGAGTTGTTTCTCTGATGCTGTAACTATCTTTTGAAGACGCATTTTCGCTCAATCCTTTTTGGGATGCAATAAGGGCAACCGGAGCCAATAGCTCGAAGCTAAAGATCAAAATGGCGAATAGTTTCAAAATCTTGTTATACCTCAATGGCATAATACGAGAGCTTTTGTCAAAGGTCTGAATATTTTTGAGAATTCCATCATGGGTTGTTTTTTGAGATTAACAAACGGTTGAAATTTTAAGATACCTGAATGCTGATGGTTAAGTCAAACTTTTTACAGCCTCTTTTCGTTTATTCGACCAACACTTGCATAAGCCAAAGAGGTTTTTAATACATTTGCTCTATGAATAAAGGAAATCACCTGCGGTCACTTACGTGCTTTCTGTTGGTGTTATTTTTATTTGCCCCTGTTTTAGTGCGGTCGCTCAACGCCTTGGGAGGCCAGCATGAGATAAGAAAATCAGGCTATGCTAAGCACGCTTCAGGCTCATCAAAAAGTGATAGTCAATTTCTTTATGAAGAGAAGGAGAAAGAAGAAAAAAGTAACAATGCATTCTCCAGTCTTGTTGCACTATTTGTAAACATCGATTATGAACCGTCAACTCTCTTAGAGAACCAGGAATATCCATTTTTTTCTGCTTTGCCCTTGGGTGGTAAACTCCCGCTCTTTCTAACCCAGCGATCTATTCTGATCTGACTTTTTGCTTTCATTTCTTTTTGACCTGAATCAGGGTCTACCTTTTTGTTTTTTATTATAATGTGGCGCTAGCCACCTCAATTTAAATGAAAGTACATAATACAACCTTTACCGTTGGTGATGTTATTCACGACCTAAAACATTATTTACCAGCGCAGGCTCCACTAAAAGACTTTATTCATCACAATACTCTTCATGCATTTCAAAATTTATATTTTTTCGAAGGACTTCGAAAGGCTTCTGAAATTTTTGGATATAAAGTTTCATTAACGTTGGATGAATATAGGGAGCGATATGCCAGTGGTCAGATTAGAAATGAAGTTTTAGAGAAACGTATTATTGAACAAAAAGGAGAGGCCAATCTCGCTGCTTGGAAGGAAATTTTATTGAATAAGAAATTTACCAATTTGCCATTACCTCGAATAGGTAGCTTACGCGCCAATTGGAAAAAATTGTATCGCATAGACCTGGACTCATTAGTTCACCCTTTGCTTTTTAGAATTTTATGCAGCTATCTGGATCAGGGTATTTCCATGTGGAATTTCCCGGTTTTAAATAAAGGCTTGTTAGGGTCCATAAAGGAAATGGAGCGAACAAGCTTCTCAAGTTTTTTTAAAGCAAAGTATGCAAAGAACTTACTGATTCAAGGTAATTATAGCATTGAATCATTGCTTAAGGTATTGGTGGGTGATGAGCAATTATATGAGCAATACCTGTATGATCAACAGTTTGCTCATCAGGGTTGGTCAGGCATGGTCTCTACTATTGAAGATCAACCTCAAACGTTACTCGATCGCAAAGCAATAACCCTTCATGATCTAATTGTATTTGAGCTGCTGCTTGAGATTGATGCACTAGACTCCCTCTTTGGTGAAGGTAAATGGTTGCCGTTGGGTAATAAAGTTGTTGATAAGCCAACTCCACTTTTCGATGATATTATTATAACCGAATACCATGAAGTAATATCACTGTGGCAGGAATCTTTTGAATGGAGCTATTATGATGAAGTACTTAGTGGGCTGCAACATGTGCAGGCGACCAATGGCAGGCATGTTGAAAAAACCTTTCAAGCTATGTTTTGCATTGACGATCGTGAATGTTCGTTGAGAAGACACCTTGAAAGTACGGATCCGAATTGCGAAACATTAAGTGCGCCAGGTTTTTTTGGCGTTGAGTTTTTCTTTCAACCGGAGCACGGCAAGTTTTACACCAAACTTTGTCCGGCACCAGTTACCCCGAAGTATTTAATCAAAGAGTCGGAGACAACAACAAGCCGCGAAAAAGACGCACATTTCACAAAACATAGTCATTCGCTTTTTAGAGGTTGGTTTATTACACAAACTCTTGGCTTTTGGTCTGCCTTAAAATTGTTAATAAACATTTTCAAGCCATCTATGGGACCTGCTGTGTCCTATTCATTCAGGCACATGGATAAGAACTCAAACCTTACTATTGAAAACACAAATCTTGAGGATCGTGAAAACGATTTGCAGATTGGGTTCACCATCGATGAGATGGTTACTCGTGTAGAAGGACTTCTTAAAAGCATTGGCCTTGTTAAAAATTTTGCTTCGCTTGTGTACGTGATGGGACATGGATCGAGTAGTGTAAATAACCCGCACTATGCTGCTTATGATTGTGGAGCTTGTTCGGGCCGGGCCGGTTCAGTGAACTCACGCGTATTTTGTCACATGGCTAATTTGCCTGGGGTACGCGAAATTCTTAGAACCCATGGTATTGACATACCAGACACAACTCGGTTTGTTGGCGGACTTCATGATACTACCCGCGATGAAGTTGTTTTTTTTGATGAAACATCTATTTCAGAGTTAGCAAACCACAAAAAAAATATTCAAGTATTTCATAAAGCACTTGATGAGAATGCAAAAGAACGGTCAAGAAGATTTGAATCGATTAATACAAAGTTAACAGCCCATCAAATTCATGATCATATTCTTACCCGCTCTGTTTCATTATTTGAGCCTCGTCCTGAATTAAATCACGCTACAAACTCACTTTGCATTATTGGTAATAGAGACTTAACAAAGCATGTGTTTTTGGATCGTAGGGCATTCCTAAACAGTTATGATTATCGGATTGATCCTGATGGAAAAATTCTTTTAGGGGTAATGAAGCCGGTAGGTCCTGTGTGTGGCGGAATTAATCTTGAGTATTTCTTTTCGCGGGTAGATAATCAAAAACTAGGTGCGGGCACTAAACTTCCGCATAATGTGATGGGCTTATTTGGAGTAGCAAACGGAATTGATGGTGACCTGAGGCCGGGCCTCCCCAGCCAAATGATTGAAGTGCACGATCCCGTAAGGCTACTGGTAGTTGTAGAACATTTTCCGGATGTGGTTCTTAAAGTAATTCAAAGCGCCCCCGATGTGTACGAATGGTTTATTAATGAATGGGTACATCTGGCCGCTATTAATCCTGAGACAAAAGAACTCTCTTACTTCAAGCGTGGAACCTTTGTTGATTATCACACCTTTAAAAATAAGGTGGAGGTAATAACCAGCTTAACTCCGTTGCTGGAAACGCACACAGAAAATTTACCTGTTTACATTCTCCAATAGAAATACCATGAACTTAATACTTCAGTTTTTTATACTAATTCCATTTCTAGGGTTTGTAATTAGTTTATTGATTCCTAAGGAGAGGGAGATGATCTTATCACGAGTGGCCTTTACTTCCGTAGGGATTCACTTTATTAGTTTTCAGTTTTTTCTAATCTATTGGTTTTGGAATGGCCATCCGGTTCTTAACTTAAAAGAGATTGTTCTATTTAAAACCAACGGCTATGAGTTTTTGGTAGATTTTTATTTTGATGGCATTACGGCAGTCTACCTCTTTGTTGGTTCGCTGCTAACTTTTTTAGTGACTACGTATAGTCGTTATTATTTGCACCGTGAAACAGGGTACAAACGTTTCTTCAATACAATTTTGTTTTTCTATTTCGGATACACAATAACAATTTTTGCCGGAAATTTTGAAACATTGTTTATTGGATGGGAGATTTTAGGGATATCTTCTTTCTTGCTGATAGCCTTTTATCGCGATCGATACCTTCCTGTAAAAAATGCGGTCAAAGTTTTTTCTATTTATCGAATTGGGGATGTGGGTTTGATTTTGGCTATGTGGATGAGTCATCACTTGTGGCACGAGAATATCACCTTTCTAAAACTCAGCAACTACGAATTAGTAAATGATCAATTGTTAACACACAGTTGGAGTGGTATTTTCATTTCTGTTATGATTTTGATTTCGGCTATGGCAAAATCGGCACAGTTGCCTTTCTCATCCTGGTTGCCACGTGCTATGGAAGGGCCAACGCCTTCTAGCGCAATTTTTTATGGATCATTGTCGGTTCACATGGGTGTGTTCCTTTTGTTAAGAACATTTCCATTTTGGGAACATCAACTTTCAGTTCGCATACTGATAGCGGTTATTGGATTGCTAACTAGTTTTATGGCTACCGGGATGGCGCGGGTACAATCTTCTATTAAGAGTCAAATTGCATACGCATCAATTGCACAAATTGGATTTATCTTTATTGAAGTCGCAGCAGGCTTGTGGTGGCTAGCCTTGTTCCATTTTGCGGGTAATGCTTTTTTGAGAACGTATCAACTGTTAGTGTCGCCTTCAGTAGTTACCTATCAGATTCGCGAGCAGTTTTACAATTTTGTTCCTCGTAAGGCTACAGTAGAAGATTCACTACCGAAAAAAATTGAATATTCTATTTATATGCTTTGTTTGAAAGAATGGAATCTGGATGCGTTCATGTATAAATACTTGTGGAATCCTATAAAGTGGGCGGGAAAAAAATTAGGATACTTAACTACTGAGCGAGTATTAACTTTTTTTATTCCAGTTTACATTCTGGGTATTGTGTTACTCTATTTTGAAAATCTGGTTCCAACTTGGTTACATCAACAGTTGCCGGAAATTTTTTCTTTGTTCGGTTTAGTGATGGTGTTGAAAGCTTTTACAGAGCGGACTCATGCCCGTATGAGTTGGATACTGGTAATGCTAAATCACTTTTGGGTGGCCTTATCTATCTCATTCAATGAACATTTTGAATACAGTCATACCATTCTTTATTTAAGTGGAATTTTTGTATTTGGCTTACTGGGTTATTTCTGCTTGCGTAGACTTAAGCTATTGGAGGGAACTATTGACTTAGATCAATTTCATGGTCATGTATTTAAACACCCAAAAATTGCATTAGTCTTCTTGCTGGCATGCTTAGGTGTTTCAGGTTTTCCTATTACGCCAACGTTTGTGGGTGAAGATTTAATTTTCACACACATTCATGAAGATCAGGTGTTACTGGCACTGTTCACATCCTTGAGTTTTATCATTGATGGATTGGCCATTATTCGAATTTATGCTCGTGTATTCTTAGGGCCGCATGTTAAATCGATATACGAAATGGCTTATCGATCTTCGTAAATAAATTCAAAGCAGCTGATGGTTTTTTTTGGTTTTTGATTGTTTGGTTCAGGTTTCCTCCAGAAACGACCTCAGCGCTTTGATTTCTTTTTGATGGATAGCAGGAAAATTAGCAATTCGAAATGTGGTTGCGTTAAGTGAACCATAACCTTCGCCTAACAGTAAGCCCGCTTTTTTTGCTTTTGTTTTAATTTTTTTAACCGTTGCTTCATCCGATTTTATGGTGATTACGGTGTCCGATAAAACGTCTTTGTTATTAGCATACAAATCTAAGTAGGCGATGCGATTAATAATTTTAATGTATTCAGTGGCCTGTTTTTTTATTCTTTTGTGAATGACTTGAATGGCAGGAACAACTTTCATCACACGATATAGTAAATAAATTCCAAGAACGTTTGGCGTATGCGTAGTTTGATATTTTTTAATCATTCGTACTTGATTGATCAAACTGTTGTAATGAGTTGTATCACTTACTTGTTCTGATCGTTTAATAGCTCGAGGCGAACAAATTAGCAGCGCCAATCCGGCAGGCAGACCCAAACATTTTTGAACGGAAGCAAACCAAACATCTGCGGAAGCGAAGTCAAGTTCAATTCCACCCAGTGATGAAGTAGCATCAACAGCAATTAAATGATTTGGGTTGTTTTTTTTAATACCTCTGATTATTGCATTGTTAACTTGAGTGCCATTGCTGGTTTCATTTTGTGTGATACAAATCATATCCCCCTGATCATACGATAATTGGTTGGGATTGAGAGTGTGATTGACTGCGAATGAATCACTCAGCGCATTTGGTTTAATGGCTTTGGTGTAATCAAACCATTTGCTGCCAAAGGCTCCATTGTAAAGATGAATGCTTTGATCTTTTATAAGCGATTGAGCAATAATTTCCCAACACTCCGTAGCTGAAGATGTGAACAGGATTGTGTATGATTCAGGGATCGATAATTTCTTTCTCAACTCTTGAATGGTATTCTTCACTAAAGCCATGCACTCTTCACTGCGATGGTTCATGCTAAGTACGCCAGTTTTGGCTCCATCCTTCACATAATCTGGAATTGCATCGTAAGTGCGGGAAGGGCCGGGATAGAAGGAAATCATTTAATTTAAGGCTAGATTCAAAGATAGTCAAATCTGAAAACACCAAACCATTGCGATTTTTTTGCCCACCGAGTAAATTATTCGGATCTCTTTGATTTAAACAATTTCAATTTTATTATTTTCGGTTGACGGAGGCCTTGATTGCGCTCCAGGAAATAATTTTTCTTAACATTTAAATGAACAGAAATTATGAATTTTGATCAAACCTCCGTTTTAGTAGAAGCGAGCCTTGCAGCACTTAAAGTTGACCCAGTGGCCTGCCGTGGTCAAAAGCCCGGTCAGTGGTCAATTACCTACAAAGGTGTGTCTGTTTGGATTGATGTTTTCAATTTTACAAATAATCCTGACCGTTGGTATTTTCAGGTGATGAGTCCATTGGTGATTGTGCCTGATAAAAATCAGGAAGCATTTTATCAAAATTTATTAGAGATCAATGGACTTTTGTTTGGTTCATGGATTTGCAAAAAAGGAGATTGGACCTATGTAATGTTTTTACGGGAAGCAGCTGACTTGGATCAAAACGAAGTAAATGCAACATTAGATCGGGTGGCAATTTATTGTGCGGACTACCAGGGAAAAATAAAATTTAAGTTTGAAGGTAGTTGGTTGCCTAAGACAGGGCCTACCAATACAGGAGGAGGAACTGATGGACCTGGAAAGTCCTAAGAATAATTAACAATGGTTTAATAAACATTACTGTAAAAAGTAAAGAGACGGCTTCAATAGATGCCGTCTCTTTATTTCAATTCATCTCTAATTGAACTTAGAGATTGAGTAAAAATTATTTCTTCTTTTTTTGAATCAAGTATCCGAGCGCCATCGCATATCCTTCCATGCCAAATCCCGTAATTAGTCCTGCACACTTAGCCGTAATTAAACTCACATGGCGGAATTCTTCACGCGCATATACATTTGAAATATGTACTTCAACAACGGGTGTTGTGATGGCTGCAATAGCATCATGAATAGCCAGCGAAGTATGAGTATATGCTCCGGCATTCAAAATTATTCCATCCGATTCAAAACCAACTTCGTGCAATTTATTGATTAGTTCACCTTCTACGTTTGATTGATAGTATGATAAGGTGATATCATGAAATCTGGATTTCAGACTTTCAAAAAATTCAGCAAAAGGTTGTATTCCGTAGGTTTCGGGCTCGCGCTTGCCAAGCAAGTTCAGGTTTGGGCCGTTGATGATGTGTATCTTCATGCTTCGAAGTTAAAATAATTTGCACATTTGTGCAGTGAAGAACTGGGAAAGTCATATTAAACATTTCGGAAGCTACCTTAAGTTAGAGCGCTCGCTTTCAGAAAACTCCATTCAGGCCTATGTGCGTGATGTAGAAAAACTTGCGCAGTTTATTGAATTAAAATATGCGGGTATCAGTCCATTGGTTATTTCATCAAAGCACTTGCAGGCGTTTGTGCAGTTTATTAGCGAGTTGGGTATGAGTGCTTTTAGTCAGGCACGAATTCTTTCGGGTGTAAAATCATTTTATAAGTACCTGCTTTTTGAGGAGATCATTGAGAAGGACCCCACCACACTATTGGAAGGCCCGAAATTAGGCAGGAAACTACCTGATACGTTAGACTATGAGGAGATTGTGAAACTGTTTGATGCCATTGATCTCTCAAAACCAGAAGGCGGACGCAATCGCGCCATGCTGGAAGTGTTA
>CAWBCB010000128.1:0-16051 GCA_963787095.1 uncultured Cytophagales bacterium
CTCGCAGCACCCGCTGGATAATCCCGAGGTTGACCAGGTCGGGCAGCAACTCGGCGATCAGGGCACCATTCGATCCCTTGATGTGGTCGATGAGGGCCTGCACGTCCTGACGCCCCAGCAGGAGGTGGGAATTCGCCTTCAACGTTTCCGACAGATGCGTGATGAGCACGGACGACGGGTCCACCACGGTGTAATTGTTCATCTCGGCGGTCTTGCGCTCCGCCTCGTCGATCCAGGTGGCGTCGAGGTTGAAGACCGGCTCGCGCGTGGGTTGCCCGCGCAGGCTGATGGTGCTGCCGGCGACATTCATGGCCAGCAGGCGGCCGGGCAGAATCGTGCCCCGGGCGACCGTCTTGCCGCGCAGCAGGAAGCGGTAATCGTTGGCCTCGAGTTCCAGGTTGTCGCGCACGGAAACCGGCGGAACCACAATGCCCTTCTCCCGGGCGAGCGTCTTGCGCACCCCGGTGACCCGGGCAAGCAGATCGCCACCGTTGCGGGCTTCCGCCAAAGGCAGGAGCCCGTAGCCGATCTCGATGGAGAAGACATCCATCTCGGTGAGTTTGCGGACATCCTCGATGGCCGACAGGGAGTGCTCGTATTCTTTCGCGGCAATGTTGATGGCGGGTCTTGACGGCATCAAGAACAAGATCGAGCCGCCGGCACCGGTCGACAAGGACCTCTACGCCTTCCGGCCGAAGAGGCCAAGGCCATTCCGCAGGTACCGGGTGGTCTCCGCGGCGCTTGACGCACTCGAGGCCGATCACGGGTACCTGCTCGAGGGTGGCGTCTTCACGCCCGACCTCATCTCGACCTGGATTTCGTACAAGCGTGAGAAGGAAGTTGACTACGTGCAGCTTCGTTCGCACCCTGCTGAGTTCGAGCTCTACTACGACATCTGATCGACGAGGATCGCAGCGAAAGGCCTCTGGGACTCCCCGGGCCTTTCGCTACTTGGTACGCTGATCTCGAGAAGGGGATGGTCCCGATGAAGCTTCAGCCATTCGCTAGCGTGATCGTCACTACCGGGTTATTGCTGGCTTCGGTTGGCCCGGCCGAAGCGCACGGCACACTCATCTCGGCAACTCCGAGTGCGGGTGCGATTCTGAGCGTTTCTCCGTTGCAGATCGTGCTGCGCTTTGATGAGGACATTGCAGATCTGGTCGGTGCCAATGTCATTAGTGTGCGCGACAGTTCCGGGCGCAGAGCTGCACAGGGCCCGATCGCAATAAGCGGCCCCACGGTTACGCAGGAACTTGCGAAATCTGCCGTACTCGGAAAGTTCACCATCGCCTGGAAGGTGTGGTGCTCCTGATTAAACCGTTTGTCGGGATTGTCTTTTGTGAATTTGAGTTTTTTCCGATCATCCGAAATATAGACTTCGCAACCAACAATTGGTTTTATAGAATGCTTAAGTGCTTCACTTACAAACTTGAAGGCTCCATACATATTGCCAAAATCGGTAAGTGCCACAGCTGGCATGTTCTGTGATTTTGCCTTGGCGATAATGTCATTCACATTAGGCACTGCCTGAAGCACTGAAAACTGCGAATGCAGATGAAGATGGCAGAATGGTTTGTCGACTAACTCTTTATTAATGGAGCCTGTATTATACTCTGCACCTTTTTTCTTTTCGCGCTTAGCCGAATTCCCAGATTCCAGATTAGGTTCTTCGTATTCAATTTCTTCAACAGGGGTAGAGTCGAAAGGCTTTGTTACTTTTTTAGCGATAAGTCCAAAAAAGGATCGTGCGGTAGCGGCAACATCGTAGGAGGCGTCATGCGCATCTTCAAAAGGGTAGCCAAAAAGTATTTCATGTAGCTCTGTTAGGCGGGGCATTTTGAGCCGACCGCCAATTCCACCGGTCAATTGGCAGAACTCAGTGGCGGCAATACCGGTATCCAGTTTTTGGAGAGAAAGAAAATGCGCAGTGTCTAATGTCTGCCGAATAAATTCAGCACCAATAATGTTGATATCAAACTCAATGTTGTGACCGACCAATAACTGTGTGTTGGTAAGATCCTTATTAAATATGGAGAGTACTTTATTTAGATCATGACCTTCCTCTAAGGCTCTTTTGGTTGAGATACCGTGAATCTGCTCGGACTTAAAGGGGATGTCAAACCCATCGGGCTTTATTATATAGTTGTGTTGCGATAAAAGTTTGCCGGTGTTGTCGTGGAGCTGCCAGGCAATTTGAACAAGCCGTGGCCAGTTGTCGAGGTCAGTAATAGGGGCAGTCTTATTGTGCGGAAGCCCGGTGGTTTCCGTATCGAAAATCAAATACATGTGAAAAAATCGTCAGTGGTTGACGGTAAATTTAAGCCTAATACACAAGCAACCCAACCTTCCCATTATGGGATGTTAATTTGTGAAAGGATATTAACTCATTAATAGATCATTTGTAATCTACTGATTATCAAATCAATAATCTTGGAACACATGTTGTAATAAAAGCCATAGAATTGATGAACTATGAAAAACTTGTTAAAAAAATTGGTTGCTATTGTATCACGCGAATGGTTTTTGATAACCATGATACTGGTAATTTCTTTAGTACTCGTTTTGTTCAATCAATTCAATTAGACACATCTGTTTAAGTTCCATAAACTATTTAGAAGCAGTTTAAATCTACCAATCAATTGTTTGGTATGGCTTTGAGAAGTATTTTTGGTTCCGTTCAACAATACGCTCAAACGATACATATGAAATGGTTTCTAGATCTTTTTTCAAGTTCGCTTGGAAAAAAAATTGTAATGGCCTTAACAGGAATTTTCCTGATTCTATTTTTGGCCGTTCACCTCACTGGTAACTTACAATTATTGAAAGATGATGGTGGCAAAGCTTTCAATACCTATGCAGAATTCATGGGTAATAATCCCCTGATTCAAATAATCTCCAAAGGAAATTTTGCTTTTATTATAATCCATATAGTTTGGGCGTTGATGCTCAGCATTCGCAATAGAGCTGCCCGTGGTACAGTTGGCTATTCTCAACCCAATAAGCGCTCAGTTTGGGCATCGCGCAACATGGGTATCTTAGGAACCATCATTTTGGTTTTTTTAGTAATGCACATTCGTCACTTCTATGCAGAGGCACATTTCGGCAGCTTGCCTACTCAGATGTATGACGGTCACGAAGCGAAAGACCTTTATGGTCAGGTTGTTTTCTGGTTTCAAAAAGATTGGTACGTAGCTATTTATGTATTTAGTATGATTGCCCTCAGTTTTCACCTGTGGCATGGATTTGCCAGTGCTTTTCAAACGCTTGGCTTAAACCATCTGAAGTATAACCCTGTTATTAATTTCGTAGGGAAAGCATACGCAATACTTGTACCTGCTGGGTTTGCATTAATTCCTATATGGATGTTTTTTGCTTAATCTATTTAGAAGAAATTGTAAAAAATCTTAATCAAAGATTATGAAGCTCGATTCAAAAGTTCCGGAAGGGGAACTATCGCAGAAGTGGACAAAACATAAATTCAATCTTAAGTTGGTAAACCCTGCCAACAAAAGAAAATATGAAGTAATTGTTGTAGGTACCGGATTAGCAGGTGCATCCGCGGCAGCGTCTCTCGCTGAGTTAGGATACAATGTAAAATCATTTTGCTTTCAAGATAGTCCGCGCAGGGCACATAGTATTGCCGCTCAGGGCGGGATAAATGCAGCAAAGAATTATCAAAATGATGGTGATAGTGTTTTTAGACTTTTCTATGATACTGTTAAAGGGGGTGATTACCGTTCGCGTGAAGCGAATGTTCACAGATTAGCTGAATCAAGTGTTAGCATTATCGATCAGTGTGTTGCGCAAGGAGTTCCCTTTGCCAGAGAGTATGGTGGTCTATTGGCAAACCGTTCTTTTGGTGGAGCACAAGTATCAAGAACGTTTTATGCGCGCGGTCAAACAGGCCAGCAATTATTATTAGGTGCTTATGGTGCTCTTAACCGCCAGATTGCTAACGGTAAGGTGAAAATGTATAACCGTAGTGAGATGCTGGATCTGGTTGTGGTTGACGGAAAAGCACGCGGTATTGTGACACGCGATTTGATTACTGGAAAAATTGAAGCTCACAGTGCACATGCTGTACTGTTATGTACAGGCGGATATGGAAACGTTTTCTTCCTCTCTACAAATGCAAAAGGATCGAACGTAACAGCCGCTTGGCGTGCGCATAAGAAAGGCGCTTTCTTTGGTAATCCATGCTTTACGCAGATTCACCCAACCTGTATTCCGGTTTCAGGTGATCATCAGTCTAAGCTTACGCTGATGTCTGAATCCCTTCGGAATGATGGTCGGGTGTGGGTTCCTAAAAAAGCAATGCCAGGTCTTAAGTCTAAAGACGCGATGAGTCTTCCGGAATCAGAGCGCGATTATTTCTTGGAAAGAAAATATCCTTCATTTGGTAATCTGGTACCTCGTGATGTGGCTTCGCGAAATGCTAAGCAAGTGTGTGATGAAGGTCGTGGTGTAGGTTCTGGCTTAGCTGTGTTTCTTGATTTTACCGATGCGATTAAGCGCGATGGAGAAGATCAGATTCGTGCCAAGTATGGTAACCTGTTTGATATGTATGCCCAGATTACTGGTGAGAATCCTTATAAAGGACCTATGATGATTTACCCGGCAGTCCATTATACAATGGGTGGCTTGTGGGTAGATTATAATTTAATGACAACCGTGCCTGGTTTGTATGCATTGGGTGAAGCAAATTTCTCAGATCACGGAGCGAACCGTTTAGGAGCAAGTGCCCTTATGCAAGGCTTGGCAGACGGATATTTTGTAATTCCTTTTACGATTGGAGATTACCTTGCAAACATTGGCTGGAAAGATAAAATTGGTACAGACCATCCGGCCTTTAAGGAATCGATTGATGCCATTAATGAACGCGTAAATAAGCTTCTAAGCATAAAAGGCAAGAAGACAGTTGATGAATTTCATCGTTCCCTCGGGCTTACCATGTGGGAATACTGTGGCATGTCTCGCACAGAGGAGGGCTTAAAGAAAGCGAAGAAGATTATTCAGGACTTGAAGACTGAATTCTGGACCAACGTAAATGTATTGGGTTCAGCTAATGAGTTGAATCAAGAATTAGAAAAAGCAGGCCGAGTAGCCGACTTTATCGAGTTAGGAGAGTTGATGGTAGATGATGCACTAAACCGTTCTGAATCTTGTGGGGGGCACTTCCGTGAAGAATCTCAAACACCTGAAGGCGAAGCATTACGAAAGGATGATGAGTTTGCGTATGTAGCTGCTTGGGAATTCCGTGGCGAAAACCAACCCGAAGAACTTCATAAAGAAGAATTGAAATTTGAAAATGTAAAACTTACTCAACGTAGCTATAAATAATATGAAGATTACGTTAAAAGTCTGGAGACAGAAAGATCAAAAAAGTAAAGGTGCTTTTAAAACGTATCAGCACGATCACGTGTCGGAGGATATGTCATTTTTGGAGATGATTGATGTGTTGAATGAAGAGTTGATCAAAAAAAATGAAGACCCAATAGCCTTTGATCATGATTGCCGAGAAGGAATTTGCGGAATGTGTAGTTTGTATATTAATGGTCATCCACATGGACCTGTACAAACAACCACGTGCCAGCTCCATATGCGCTCGTTCAAGGACGGTCAAACCATTACGGTAGAACCGTGGCGAGCAAAAGCTTTTCCGGTTGTAAAGGACTTAGTGGTTGACAGAGCCGCTTTTGATCGTATTCAGCAAGCCGGTGGATATGTGAATGTGAATACCGGTGGTGTTCCAGATGCGAATATCATTCCAATCCCAAAGAAAGTCGCTGATGAAGCATTTGATGCAGCAACCTGTATTGGGTGTGGAGCCTGTGTAGCTGCGTGTAAAAATGCATCCGCCATGTTGTTTGTGAGTGCTAAGGTGTCGCAGTTTGCCCTATTACCACAAGGTCAGGTGGAAAGAAAAGAACGTGCAGAAAAAATGGTAGCCCAAATGGATGCCGAAGGCTTTGGGGCATGTACAAATACATATGCATGCGAAGCCGAATGCCCTAAAGGAATTAAAGTTGCTAACATTGCGCGTATGAATAGAGAATATTTAGGTGCCATGCTAACTTCATATGAAATTGAATCTGATGGTGGTGGTGATTGATCCCCCCATTGAAAACAAAAAACCCGACAAACATGCCGGGTTTTTTTATGACCTATATTAGGTTATTCGCTTTTGCAAACTCCAACCGTTGTCCTTCCTGATGAAATAGCTTTTTTGTAGGACGCCCCAATGTTGCCACCAGCTAAAATGATATCACGTTCGGCACCTGTATCCGAGAGATGCACCTTTAAACAAGCTTCCAACTTTACCAACTCGGCATAAGAGATTGAAGTTTCATTTGCCAACTGAGTCAATTTTGTTTCGCTTATTCCCGTTTTTGAATTGACTGGACTTAACAATGCTGCAACATCCGCTCCGGGTGTGGTAATGTCTCCTAGATGCAAGTGTAAAGGTAATTTAGCGTCTCCTGATGTTCCCGTAAGAGACACAAGTACTGTGGATGAGCCGTCTCTTCGCTCCTTAATGGTTACTGATCCAGATACAGAATATTGAGATCCGGGCTGAAGTGCGTAAGTAATTTCGTTGCCCGTAAAGTCACTTATGTTTTCACTTTCCTGACAGGAAATCCAAACCAATCCACACAACACGATCGCTATACCCTTTTTCATAACCTGTAAATTTGATATTAAAGATAGAAAATTTGATTGAAAGTTAGATTCTTACTCCCGGTTTTGACTTTAGATTTACTATGAACCCTTTGAATTGGCATGGATATGGTATATTCGTAGCAACGAAACCAAGTGGCTTTAATTCTGTGAAAAGACTATTTTTTGTTGCTTTAATTTTGGGCGCTTGCAGCCCCTCCGTTACAAATTCCTCCCTTAAGTCGAATTTGCAAAACCCAAGGCCTGAATGGCTGTCGGCCAAACCGGTGCAATCCAGTTATTACATTGGTATTGGTCATAGCACCAAGGATGGCACAAACAATTATGTTCAATCTGCCAAGAATAGCGCTTTGGAGGATTTGGTTTCAGAGATCAAGGTTAATATTTCCTCTACTTCAGTGCTTAGCCAGATCGATGCCAATAAAGAGTTTCAGGAAAAGTACGAGCAAATAATTCAAACTACGGTTGCTGATGAAATTCAGGAGTATGAACAGATGGATACCTGGGAAGATCCACAAAATTACTGGGTGTATTACCGACTTTCAAAGCAACGCTATAAGGACATTAAAGATCAACAGAAGCGCGATGCTGTTTCGTTGGGCTTAGATTTTTTCACCAAAGCAAAGAGTGCTGAACGCAATGGAGATCCTGTTTTGTCTTTAGGATTTTATTATCAGGGGTTCCGTGCAATTGAAAAATATCTGGCTGATCCCATCAGGCTTGAGTTTGAGGGCAAAGAAATTCTGCTTACAAACGAGATTATTGCGAGCATGCAATTGATTTTAGATAAAATAGATTTGTCGGTTAGCCCAAAAGAAATTGTATTGAACAGAAGGGTAGCACAAAATGATATGACTGTTATGGCAAAGGCGGTTGATAAGAGTTCCCGTAAGTCAATTGCAGATTTACCATTAGCCGCTGCATTTGAAAAAGGTGCAGGCGATGTGCATCCAACTTATAAAACAGACGGCACAGGTCAGGCTAAAATTCTACTTACTAAAATCAGCTCGCGCGATTTAGAACAAACAGTAGCTGTAAAAGTAGATATGCTAAGTTTTGCGGGTAACGGTGGAGCCGATATCTATTCTTTAATAGCCGGAAAGATGGTGGTTCCGAAAGCAACTATCTTGATGAAAGTTCATCGACCTTTGGTTTATCTCTCGTCTAGCGAAAAAAGTTTGGGTGTCGATAAATCAAATCAGCAGTTGACAAACCGGATTAAAAACTTTTTAGCAACTTCTGGTTTTGAGTTTACAGATGATAGAAGTAAGGCTGAGCTTTCGCTGGATGTGAACTCTAATTCTGAAAAAGGAACCGTGTCAGGTAGTATTTACATTACCTATGTCACCGCTCTGATACGTGTGTCAACGGCAAGTGATAATAAGGAGATCTATGCCACTACCTTGGATCGTATCAAAGGATTTAGCTTAGACTTTGAGCGATCGAGCCAGGAAGCGTATAATAAATCAGTAGAAATTTTAGATAAAGAAAAACTCCCAGAGCTATTAAACGCTATTTTGCAGTAATTATGAAGGTTTTTATTCATTTTATGCGCTATTCACATCGTGGCAAATTCTATGATTTAGAGAGTGGCCTATTAATTGCATTATCGTAAATTGCATAACCAAATTCCAAATTGATATGAAAAAGTTAAATTATGTTTCCTTATTAGTACTAGTTGCAGTGGCTATACTGGCAGGCTGTAAGGGTAAAGAGAAAATACCTGCAGGTGAAAAAGAAGTTATCGTTCCTTGCTCAGGTTCTGATTATTTCACTACAGCTAAAGCGTTCCGCGCAAACTCTATTGGCGAAAGCCAGGATCAAGTAACTTCTAAAAAGAAGGCACTTACCAATGCACGTAACGAACTCGCTCAGGCGATCAACACGACTGTTAAAACAGTTACTGATAACTATGTTAATTCTCGTGAGTTTAATAACAAAGAAGAAGTAGAAGAACGTTTTGAAAGTTTGAACCGCGAGGTTGTAAACCAAACTCTTTCTGGTATCCGCACGCTTTGCGAAAAACTGGTAAAGACCGATCAGGGAACTTACAAGACCTATGTTGCTATTGAACTATCAGCTGAAGAATTAGTATCAAAATATAACGAACGCCTTTCTAAGGATGAACGTCTTAAAATCGATTATGATTATGAGAAGTTCAAAGAAACCTTTGATAAGGAAATGGAAAAAATGGGAAATAATTAATTTCTCATAAATTAACTAAACGATCCCGATCTATCCAGATCGGGATTTTTTTATGGCTGGATATTCACAAACACCGTTAGCTAAGAAGCTGGGGTTAAAACCTGCAACTCGTATACTTGTTAAGCATGAGCCTAAATCTTATTGGGACTGGATAAGCCCTTTGCCGGAAGAAGTGGAGGTTGTGAAACAGGCCCGAAGTCAGAATCTTGACTTTATTCATGTTTTCGTATTAAGCATGAAAGAATTTGAATCTCAATTCTTAACGATGAAGAAGGTGCTGAAGAAAGACGGAATGCTTTGGATTTCCTGGCCAAAGAAATCATCTAAGATTGAAACTGATCTGGATGAAAATAAGATTCGTGATTTTGGATTGACAAATGGATTAGTGGATGTTAAAGTATGTGCGGTGGATGAAGTTTGGTCGGGATTGAAATTCGTTTACCGAACCAAAGATCGTTAGAAGTGTTCTGCAAAATCCATGACCGTATTAACACCATACGTTTTGTGATCTTCAATAGCAATTCCAACCCATTGGTATTTGGGTTCGAGAATATTTTTACGATGACCCAACGATTCAATACCATCATCGATTAACAGTGCCATTACAATATCGAGAGCAGATTCATGTCCATAATCACAGTTTTCAGCAATCATACCTCCCGCTTTGGCTTTGCTTCGAACCCGTTCGGCAAACGATGTTCCATCAGAACTGGAATGACCAACTTCGCCTAACCCGCCCATGTCAAGTGCATGCATTTTGGATACCTCACTTAAAGCGACAGACATTTTAAGAGGCTCCATTTTATTGGTCTTTTTAAGATCGGATAAAAGGGATTTAGCGTACCGATTGTTTGTGAGATTGTTTTCTTTCAGATAGGGAGTAAGATAAGTCTTGATAAAGTCCTGTGGATTGGTTCGAACTGCATTCATAATTTCTAATACTTCTTCCTCGCGGGATTGTGTGTGTCCTGCTGTCGATATAAATAGAAAAAGGATTGTAATTATTCTTATCATGATCAATTAATTCCTAACCGCTTCTGAATTTCTTCAAGTGATACACCCTTTGTTTCAGGAAATTTGGTTAATACCCAGATCAATTGAAGTGCCATCATCACAGCAAAAAACGCGAAGATGATCCATGGATCATCTCGTAAAACTCCTTTGTCTTTATCTAAAAAGATAGGGGTAAGTAAGGTAATCAATGCTGCAAAAACCCAGTGTACACTAGCCCCAAATGATTGACCTAGCGCACGTGATTTATTTGGAAAAATTTCTGATATGAATACCCATATAACTGCACCTTGCCCCATGGCATGCGCAGCAATAAATAGCAGCAAGAAAGACATTAAAAACATAGGGTCAGCTGAAAAATAGAATGCATAAGACACCATGGAAAGACTAAGGATATACCCAAATGATCCGATGATGAGCAGTTGCTTTCTGCCCATACGATCGATGAGATACAAACCGACAAAGGTGAAGATGAGGTTAATGCCCCCAATCGCAATGGAGTTAAAGAGTGATTCTTTAGCGGCCAACCCTGCGCGTTCTAAAATTTCTGGCGAATAGTATAAAATGAAATTGATACCGGAGATCTGGTTAAAGAACGCAATAAAAAATGCCAGCATAATCGGTTTCTTTAACCTGCGGCTGAAGAAAGGCTCCCCATCACTTTTTGCATCGTTTTTATTAACGTCTAAGATTGTTTGAACTTCTTCTTTTGGATTAGGCACCCCTAAATCAATCAAGACTTTTTCGGCTGCAGCAAGATTATTTCTTCTTGTAATTAACCAGCGCGGACTTTCAGGAACCCGTAGCACCATGAGTGTATATATGATTGCAGGAATAGCTTCCACACCCAGCATCCAACGCCAGTCATTGGCACCATCAAAGCCAACTAAAAAGTAGTTAGATAGAAAAGCAATCAGAATTCCAAAAACAATATTGAACTGATACAAGGCAACCAATCTTCCGCGAATAGAGGAGGTAGATATCTCTGCTATGTAGGTAGGAGCAACCACAGAGGATACACCTACGCCTACACCACCAATAAATCGGAAGAAAGAAAACAAATAGGGATCTGTAGAAAATGCAGAACCTAGGGCACTTATAGTATATAAAACACCGATCCAGAAAAGAACCTTTTTTCTACCATACTTTTCTGTGGGGATTCCTCCAAACAGCGCACCCAATACCGTTCCCCAAAGAGCCATTGACATGATGAAAAGCCCATGAAACCAAGGCGAAGTATTCCAAAGTTCTTTAATAGGGAGATTGGCTCCAGAAATTACAACTGTGTCGAAGCCAAAGAGAAATCCAGCCATGGCAGCAACAATGGAATTGAGGTAGGTATATTGTCGAGTTGTCATAGATAGAAAGATAGGAATATTCTATCTATTGTAAAGCTACTTAACCAGCATCTCAATGATGTTTGACAAATTAATAGGTCTACTTCCAATTAGCAGGATCTAATCGCCACGATTTAACGTGAATCAATTCTTTCTCATCTAAATAGTTTTGTCCTACCGCCTGTGTAAGCATGTGTGTAAAGTCGCTGAGGCAAACCAGATGAATGTTGGCATCTGAGAAATTTTTTTCTGCAGTTTCAAACCCATAAGTAAATATGGCAGCCATGCCAATTACTTTAAAACCAGCCTCTTTCATGGCTTGCGCTGCTTTAAGTGAACTGCCACCAGTCGAGATCAGATCTTCCACCAAAACTACCTTAGCATTTTTCTCTACTTTACCTTCAATCAAGTTTCCCATGCCATGCTCTTTTGGCTTAGGCCGAACATAGACAAAAGGAAGTCCTAATAAATCAGCAACAAGTGCGCCTTGCGGGATACCCGCGGTAGCAACTCCAGCAATACACTCTACGTGCGGAAAGTGAAGTTTGATAGCCCGAGCCAGATTTTCTTTAATGTATGTACGAATGAGCGGATAGGAGAGCGCCAAACGATTATCGCAATAGATAGGTGATTTCCATCCCGAACTCCAGGTAAATGGTTGCTTATAATTTAACTTAATAGCCCCGATTTCAAGTAACCTTAAGGCAACAGAGGGGGCAGTATCTTCTTGTATTTTAATATGGTTCATGTCCGCAATTTATCAGGAATCGAAACGCAGGCCAAGGTCAATCTTCATAAATAATGAAAATTTTGAGGTGCCCATTTTAGGTCTGTAATAATTACCCTTAGGGGTTGATTCATTGCAAATAATTGATGTTTTTGCGTTCGTGAAATTGTCTCAACGACTAACATGAACCTGTTTGTAAACGACATCCCCATCCGAATTATGCGATTGGATGAGGTGCCACCGGCCGGCCATATCAATTTCGAAATTGACGTTTCCGCGGAAGTGATTACTAAGGCTAAGCTAATCCACCATGTTTGGATTAAACAGGTGACAGTTCAGGATATGGATCTGATTTTAGATCTGATTAACTCCAAAGTACCGACCAATCTTTTTTCACTCTACATTTCTGTGCTCGATTACGAAGCGCTTAAACTTTTTCTTACAACCAGGTTTAAAGTGGTAAAGGCGGCAGGCGGGCTGATTCGTAAAAAGGATAAGTTTCTTATGATTTATCGCATGAAGAAGTGGGATCTTCCGAAAGGAAAAAAGGAATCTGGCGAAACCTATGAAGAGACAGCCGTGCGTGAAATAGCTGAGGAGTGTAATATAGATGTGGAATTAGGTAAGAAGATATGCACCACCTGGCATACTTATACGATGAATAAAAAAAGCATGTTAAAGAAAACACGCTGGTATAGGATGGATGTAAAAGATGATTCGAAAAGTAAGCCTTGCCTTGAGGAAGATATTGAAGAATTACGCTGGATGACCCAAAAAGAAGTTTACCACGCATTAGAGAACTCATACAAATCCATTCGATTTGTATTCGAGGAATACTATCGGAAGAAAAGCAAAATTTCTGATTAGAGCTTGTAAGGAATCATGCTGTCTACATCGCCTTTGTAGCGATGAACCTCCCGAATGATAGAAGAGCTTATGTAAGCAAATTGAGGCGAGGTTATTAAAAATACCGATTCCATTTCCTTGTTAAGCTGCCTGTTAACCTGTGCAATGCTGTTCTCATATTCAAAGTCCGTGGTGTTGCGCAATCCCCTAAGCAAATAGCGGGCACCATTTCTGCGGGCAAACTCTGCGGTTAATTCTGAAAAGGTTTGTACAGAAATGTTCGAATACGCAGCGAAGGTCTCTCTAATTTTACCCTCCATAAACTCAATCGGAAAGTAGCGTTGGCTTTTACCACTATTATATCCAATGGCTACAATAATCTCATCAAAAAGAGAAAGACCCCGTAGCACAATGTCCTCATGTCCTTTAGTAAAGGGATCAAAGGAACCCGGAAACAGGGCTATGCGTTTCATAGATTAATGAAGAAGGTGGATAGAATAAAGATCAAAGAAGTGATGCTCCTGTACTTCGTCAAATAAATAACCAAATTTTAGATAGGAAGGCCTACCTCCAAAATTTACATTGCGCACATACTTTACAAACTCCTGATAGTGTGGAGAGTTCTTGCCTATGTAGCCCCATAAAATCACTTCACTGGTGTTTTGATCCATGTTAAGACCTTTCATAACCAGCATGATATACTTTACATAGTCAGAAAACTGCTTGATCAAGAACTGATTATAATAAGCGAGCTTCCCATCCTGAACGGCCAGAATATGTAGTTTAAACCGATCGACATAAATGTATAGCGGAGAATTATTTGCCTTTGCAGAATACTCCAAAACACCTTCAATCAGCGCAGTGGATTGATGAACAAAGTGAAGACGTGTGTTGGCATAGATCTGCTTAAACCATGCATGCAATTCTTTTTGAATAGCAAAAACGGTTATAGCATCTACCTTAACATTTAAACAATCAAGAATATCTTCTTTGGTAGGATCAACATGCGCATTAAACTGTAGATAGTCCGCAGCCGCTTCTTTTACAAACAGGGAGGCTGGAACCTGGGCAAACTTTGTATTCTTTATTGAAATCCAAACTGCCTTCCAAAAACCAGCCTGAAGCACCGGATGCGAATCAAAAAGGACTTTGAATAGACTTTGCAATTCATCGTGCGAACTCAAATCGCCAAGCACATAGTCTTCAAAGAAAAGTATGCGACTGTCTTGAGTATCGATGATGCCAATTTGTAGGTCTCTTACGCCAAGTTGAATCAGTAACTCGTACTGATGAAGTTTTTCTTCATCAAAACGATCATCTTTGATCTTCTTTATAAGCTTAAAGCCAAGCGCAGTAGATTGCAAAGTAGTTTGTTATTCCCAATTACCGGAAGTTGAAATATCAAAACGAGAACCGAAGTGAAGGGGTTTGCGATTTTTAGCCTCATTGCTCTCCTTACGAATCGGATTAACCGGCTTAGGATCTTTCACTTCAATTACCTGTACTTTCAAACCACCTTTTTCGACCACACCAACAAAAATATCAAACTTAAGATTGGGTTGCCCAGGCACGTTGCCCAACTTTGTTAAGTCTACATTGGGATCGAACATGTAGTTGGTTAAACTCATCAATTGCTGACCTTTTTTCAATTCTGAGCCCACCTTAACCGGTTCAAGCTTTGTAACGGTACCCTCTTCCTGCATAGGGGGTTCGTTTACCTTTTCGCCTACACGCAATGAATATGTTTTCTGATTTTTGATTACACGGTCACCCACCTTCACCTTGAAACCAAGGAATGTACCAATGTCAGGAGAGTTTACGTAATATGTTTTTTTGAAAATTCTGTCTTTAGCAGAAACGAAGCCAAGCGTATCAATGATTACTTTCACTTCTTCAACACCGTATGCTTTTTGAGTAATTTCTTCTCTGCGCTGAATGATAGGCACTTGACCTGTTTTGATAAAATTGGCCAATGAATCCCAATTTGCCGTATATCTCTTATTTACACTTTGGAATACAATCTCTGCTTCCCGTATCAATTTCAGTTTTTCAACAATTGCATCTTCTGTAGTTGAAATTGTTGCCCGCTCTTCAATAGTGCCTTGAACACTTCTATAAAGCAGATATGCAAGAAAAAGACTGGCTAAAAGAAGAACGCCAGTAAGAATTTTTGTCAAGTTCATTGGTTACAGGTTTAGCTTGCAATTATAAATATTTTATAGCGTTTAATACAACCAATTATAACTTAAAATAGCCCCTTAAATCGACTATTTTGAAAGGATCCGTCACTTTTTTGAAAATGCCGTGCAGTTCTTCAGATTTCACCCTTTCCAGTTCCACTAAATCGAAAAACTTAACCTCTTGAATGATCTGATTGTCACCCATTTCAGGATCTAAACCTTTTTTTAATGCTCCCCCGCCCACAATTACCGAAAAGAAGAGTTCCAGCGCATGGAGAGGCTTATTAATAAATTCGCAAGCGAACAGAAAGTCACGGATTTCAACGACTAAACCTGTTTCTTCCAAAAATTCTCTCTTTAGGCACGCTTCCGCAGATTCACCAAATTCCAGACCTCCACCTGGTGGTGCCCAAAAGTTTCCATGACTAATGGAGGAATGATTGATAAGCAGAATTCCGTTCTTATTAATGCAGATTCCGCATATTCTTACTCTTAGATGATTTCCAAAAGTTTGTTGAACCACATTAGGCATAGTTGCGTTAAAATTTTCTAAGGTCACTTTAAAATAAAGAAAGTGCGTGTTAGTTCTTATTTAAATCAAGATTTAATTTAATAACAATATGAGTCGATTAATTCTGATTGTATTTTGTTTTCTACAATTCTTTTCTCTCCATGCTCAGGAAAATCAACCTATGTCGGGTGCGGTTATTACCTGGGATAAGAGTACCCATGATTTCGGGGATATTATTGAGGGGAATAGGGTAAGTCATACTTTTAAGTTTAAGAATACCGGCAATGTTGCGCTCATGCTAACAAATGTAGAAGTAACATGCGGCTGCACAACTCCAAAAGGATGGCCTCGTGATCCCATCGAGCCAGGCGCAACAGCGGAGCTTACAGTGGCGTTCAATAGTACTGGTAAATCCGGTAAACAGAATAAAGTAATCACTGTTATTTCTAACTCGGTAGGCACAACTAATCAGGTAATAATTTCAGTAAATGTGTTAGCAAAAAAACAACCCGATTAAGATTTTTTAAATGCAGATAGAAATAAAAATCCCCAGCCT
>CAWBCB010000129.1:0-13275 GCA_963787095.1 uncultured Cytophagales bacterium
TCATCATATTCTTTCTCTTTTTCATTGGTTTATTATGGTGGGCATTTACGGCCAATAAAAAATTCATTAATGAAATGAGTGAAATGCCGTTGGATAAACCATCCCATTCAGTTACCTCAACCCTTGAAAAATAAATAGCTATGAATTGCTACCACGAAGAAAAACCACAACGCATGACAATGCTTTTGGAACTAAACCCACGGGAAGACAGACACAATCTTAAATCTGGTTGTCAAAATAAATGTGATGACTGCAAAAAAGCTGAAGTAGAAAAAAAAGGAGAAGGATCAAAAAAAATTATATCCATACTTACGCTTCTACTTTTCAGCATAAGTGCATTTGCCCAGGAACCTGGCTCTGCAAAATCATTTTCCGATGATCCTTTCAATCATCCCCTACTACCACTTTACCTGCTGAGTATTTCAATAGGAATTGTGATTCTACTCGTATTGGTGGCCGCACTGTACGTGGTAAAAATTCTTAACGTGCTTGTTTCGCAAGCAGAACAAGAAAGAGCATTAAAACTTGGAATAAAGTATAAGAAGCAACCTTCCTGGTGGAATACCCTTACCGAAAAACTTAATGCTTCAGTGCCAGTAGAGCGTGAAGAATCAATTGATCTTGGCCACGACTATGATGGTATTCGTGAATTAGACAATCACCTTCCACCGTGGTGGAAATGGCTTTTCATAGGAACTGTTGTATGGGGTGTTATATATTTACTAGTGTTTCATGTAGTAGGTTCTTTGCCTCTTTCGGAAGAAGAATATAACAACGAACTAATTACGGCTGAAAAGTCAATTCAAAAACTGAAGGCTTCTCAACCCCAAGAACAGATCGATGAAAATACAATTGAATTCACCAATGATGTTGCCATGATTGCAAAGGGTAAAGAGATATTCATGAGCAATAGTTGCGGTACTTGTCATCGTAATGATGGCGGTGGCAATGCTATTGGCCCCAACCTCACCGACAACTATTGGATTCATGGTGGAAACGCCAAAAATATTTTCGTTACGATTAAGTCTGGTGTAGTTGAAAAGGGAATGCCAGCTTGGGGAAAATTAATGAGTCCAAAAGATGTAAGAGACTTAACCTTTTATGTTATGAGCTTGAAAGGTTCAAATCCAGTTGACGCAAAAGCACCTCAAGGTGAACTTTTTGAAACGGCTCCTCCTTTACGTACTGAGCCAGCGGATACAACGAAGACTCAAGCCTTGCTATGACCACTGAAGATTTATATCAAGTAGATGAAGAGTACAGAAACAGCATTGCTACCGTTGATCAGAAGGGCAAGCGAATCTGGATTTATCCAAAGAAACCCAAAGGGAATTATCATACGTGGCGAATTGCGGTAACAACCTTTTTATTAGGGATTCTCTTTGCCGGACCCTTCATAAAAATCAATGGTCAACCTTTTTTATTACTCAATATTTTTGAACGTAAGTTTGTAGTACTGGGTCAGGCATTTTGGCCTCAGGATTTTATACTGCTTGCTATTACTCTTATCACCTTCTTTGTTTTCATCATACTTTTTACGGTTGTCTTTGGCAGAGTTTGGTGCGGCTGGATGTGCCCACAAACATTATTTATGGAAATGGTATTCAGAAAAATTGAATACGCTATTGAAGGAGACGCTTCCGCCCAACGCAGATTAGATAAATCTCCTTGGAATAAAGAGAAACTGATAAAAAAAACAAGCAAGCACTTTATCTTCCTGTTGATCTCTATCATAATAGCTCATACGGTTATGGCTTATATGATCGGCACGGAAAAAACATGGAGTATCATACACCAATCACCTACTGAAAATCTGGCTGGTTTTCTAGGGCTAATCGCCTTCACGGGTATTTTCTATGGGGTTTACGCACGTTTTCGCGAACAAGCTTGCATTGCAGTTTGTCCTTACGGAAGATTGCAAGGCGTTCTCCTTATTAAAGACTCTATTGTTGTAGCATACGATTGGTTAAGAGGGGAGCCAAGAAGTCATTTAAAGAAAAAAAAGTCTGAAGTAAAGACAGGAGATTGCATTGATTGTAAATTATGCGTTCATGTTTGCCCTACAGGTATTGATATTCGGCAAGGCACTCAATTGGAATGTGTTAACTGCACAGCTTGTATTGATGCCTGCGATGAAGTAATGTTAAAAATTGGTAAACCGAAAGGCCTTATCCGATTTGCTTCCTACAATTCGATTAAAGATGGAATACAGAAAATTATAACTCCCAGAGTTATAGGATACTCAGCGGTTCTGGTTCTTCTGCTCGGAGTTCTGTCTTTTACCCTTGCAACTCGTTCCGATGTTGAAACAACCATGCTTAAAGTTCCTGGCACACTCTATCAGCGATCTGCAGATGGATACATCACTAATCTTTACAATGTTGAGTTTATCAATAAAACATTTGAATCAATTTCACTGGAAGCAAAAATTGAATCTCCGGCCACAGCAACACTGGAAAGAGCTGACGGAAAAGGCATTGTAATTCCGGGTGAAGGAATGATAAAAGGAATTTTCTTTATACGCATACCAGAAACGGATGTAACAAATGCACGAACAGTTGTGAAGATTGGAATTTACCAACAAGGCAAACACATTGAAACCTTGAAAGTAAAATTTATTGGCCCGGTAAGTCGATCAACTGATTTAAAAAGATAATTTAAGATCATAAAGTTATGAATATTGGAAAATGGATAGTCTTTTCTTTTGTATTGTTCGCCCTGTTCATTGGGTCACTGGTAACCGTGTGTATGCAACAAGATATTAGTTTAGTGAGTCAGGACTATTATAAAGAGGAATTGATTTATCAGGAGCAAATTGTACGAATTCAAAATACGAACGAGTTAACGGAAAGACCTACCATAACAACAACGGCTGACACGCTTAAAATTCGCTTCAGTCAATTTCAACAATTACAAAAAGGAGAAATTAGACTTTTCTGTCCATCTAACGAACGCAACGACAAATCATTTGTAGTGAATCCATCACAAACTAATGAGCAAAATTTTCCAATTCATGCATTGCCTCATGGGATGTATAAAGCTCAGTTTTTATGGTCGATGGGTAAGAAAGAATTCTTTTTAGAAGAGATTATCAATATCTAAATGATACCTACTGCACTTTTAATGGGCTTAGTAGGAAGTATGCATTGCGCAGGTATGTGCAGTCCACTGGCTGTTGCCGTAACCAGTTACCGCAATCCCTCTTTCTGGAATCGACTCGTTTATAATGTGGGTCGTATTTTAAGCTATGGTGTGTTGGGTTCAATTATCAGTAGCATAGGAACACTATTTAATTTTCCGATTCTCCAGAATGTATTCAGTTTTACCTTGGGCTGCCTATTAATTCTGTTTGGAATACTCGGACTTGCCCATTTCAAGGTTCCGGTTATTACAAAATCGTTGCAACGCTTTTCTACATTAATCAAAACTGTTTTTAAGAAATTTCTTACAAAGAAAACACGGGCTGCATTATTTGGAATGGGCATGATCAATGGACTTCTCCCCTGCGGCCTTACCTACCTGGCACTTTCGTATTGTGTGCTTCTGCCTGCAGCTTCAGATGGGTTTCTATTTATGATTTTGTTTGGCCTCGGAACGTTTCCTGTTATGCTTGGTTTCACTTCAATTATTCAGTACATAATCAATAAGTTTAATCTTACGTATCATAAGATTACCACCATTACATTAATAACGCTGGGTGTACTTTTAATTTCGCGCCCCTTCATTGATCATGTTCATTCTCATTCTGAAAATGTTGCAAATTCAGAAGTCACGATATGTGAATAATTGAAAGGCCTAAACTCCAAACACTAACGCGCAACATTCCATCGAACCACCTTTTCAAGCTTGGTCGGTTCCTTAATTTTTATTTTACCCCCCACAATATCAATAAGCGCTTCGTCTTTAAAATCTGACAACACGCGAATTACAGATTCTGAAGCAGTGCCTACCATTTTCGCCAGATCATCACGTGAAATCTGAATACTATCCTTGTTATCTTTTAAATCAGATACTTTGAGAAGCGCCTCTGCAGTGCGTTGCCTAACTGAATTATAGGCTAAATGCAAAAGCTGCTTTTCTTTTTCAACCACTTTTTTACACAGAAGTGAAATAAACCCACCTGAAACATCAGGATGAGATTGTACCAGAGTTAGAAAATCAGTACGCGGTATTAAGATCAACTCGGCATCAACCATAGCCACACATGCTTCTTGATACACTCCCCCTTCAAGAATTGATTCAAAACCAAAAAAATCATTTTCATGATAGATGCTTGTGATCAATTCTTTGCCATCTGGATGTGCCTTAAAAATTTTTACAGTGCCTGACTTTAGCAGATACACATATTGAGGGGTATCCCCTTCGCCAAAAACTTCACTTTTCTTCTTAAAGGTCTTTGTTCGTTTTCCCTTCCCTAGATCGTTTAGATTTAAGATTTGTCTTGCATCATTAATGAAGTTTTCAAATCCTTCGGCTGTGGATTCATACATTTTCTTTTGGATACTACTTTTACGCAAACGTGCTTCAATAGCATTCAATAAATCGGTATCATCGAAAGGTTTAGTGAGGTAATCATCGGCACCTAAATTCATGCCTTTTCGAATATCCGTGCTTTCTGTTTTTGCGGTGAGGAAAATAAAAGGTATTCCAGCAGTTTCATCCTTCTTACTTAGAATGTGGAGTACCCCATATCCATCCAACTCGGGCATCATGATATCACAGATTATTAAGTCAGGAAGTAGTTGTTGGGCTTGCTCTACCCCTATCTTTCCATTTTCGGCTGTTACCACCTCATAGCCGGCTAGGCTAAGAATTTCCTCGGTATTCTCCCTTACCTCTGGATTGTCTTCTACTAACAATATTTTTTTCATTCAATGGGCATTAATAAACTAAAAATAGTGCCTTTTCCGCTTTCGCTACTAAAGGTGATAGTTCCTCCTAATAAATCGGTATACCGTTTAACAATGTTCAATCCCAAACCTGTGCCTTGAACTTGACCTGCATTACTGGCTCTGAAAAATCTTTCAAACATGTGTTTTTGATCAGGCAAGGGAATCCCAATTCCTTCATCACGAATCTTAAACGTGATGTGCTTGTCATCATGCGAACAGGAAAGATAGATACCTTTTCCAACCCCCGAATATTTACTTGCGTTGGAAACGAGATTAAAAAAAATATTACGAAGAATACGTACATCTGAATAAACCATAACCGCTGAAGGCACGCACTCAATGTGCAATTGTTGGCCACTTTGCAACGTGGATGCCAGTTCCTCCTTTACTTCGTCCAAAAATTCGCGTGGACTAAAATAATCCCGCTGCAGGTCGATTCTTCCTTCTTCCAATTTGCCCAGTGAAAGAAAGTCGTTGAGAATGGAAGTAAGGTGATTAACTGAATTTTTAATCCGCTTAACATGCTTATTCACCTTTTCACGATCTTCAAGATTATTATATTGACTAATAAGTGATGTAGAACTTAATACCGTACTCAGCGGAGTGCGAAACTCATGAGATGCAATAGATACAAACTTGGACTTCAATTCATTAAGCTCGCGTTCTTTCTCAAGTGCTTTGTGGGCTTCTTCCTCAGCCCTCTTGCGTTCTTTTACTTCTTCTTCTAATTCTTGAATGGATGAATTTAAGGCCTCGGTTCGCTTTTGCACTTTTTTTTCCAAGTTCCGCAGCATAAACTATTAGTTGTTCTTCACTTCGCCTTAACGCTTCTTCTGATTTTTTCCGTTGCGAAATATCACTGACAAAGGCCATCACTAAAAGCTGATCTTCCAACCGGGTAAAACTTAAACTAATTTCTACAGGAAACTCAGACCCATCTTTTCTCAGCGCGGTTAAATCTCTACCAATACCCATTCTTCTTGGTTCAGGGTGAGCATTAAATCCTGATCTCAAATGACTATGATTTCCACGATAACGCTCTGGAACTAAGCATTCCATGGTAAGTCCGTTCAATTCATTTTTCTGATAACCAAACAGGGTTTCTGCAACAGGGTTTGAAAGAATTATCTTCCCAGATTCATCTACCATTATGATCCCTTCCGACATACTATGAAATATCTCGCGAAAAGCATCATTAGATGCAAAAGGTATGGAGGTAGGTGATTCGATCATGCAAGATATTAAAAAACAATATGAGAAACCTGACAAAAATCAGCCAGTAGATTGACAGATGTATGAGCTTGTACATTCAGTAACCAAGTATGTTTGTGCACTGAACTGTCATATATGACCCAAATTTTGTGTACGCTCGATTTTTCTGATTCATCTCAAAATGCTTTGCGATTAGGAATTATGCTTGCGAAAAAGTTAAATGCACACCTAACTCTACTATATACATTTCGCCTCATTAAAATGCCTTTGGACGAAGCAGTAGGTTTTAAGAATAACATGGAACAAGAAGCAATTAAAAATTTCTCTATGATAGAGAAAGATTTTTTGAAGACTAGCGGTGTGACCTACGATTTTAAATCGGAGGTAGGGTTTATGGCTCACCGGGTTGAAGACTTAATTCGCAAGCAAAACATTGACTTCCTAATATTGGATAAGAATCAGCCGGGTAATCGTGAGGCATTAGATGAACTAATCTCTAAGGTTAGTGTGCCCATGATTTTGGTTCCTTGATTATAATTCTAACAGGCTTCATCTAAGTATAAAAGTTACATTTTCACACCCTATTGATTATAATTTTCCTTCCCTCTTTAATTGCCCTGAAGAATTGCTATTGCGGTTTCTTACTCTCAAACTTTTCCAAACTCCCTCTTCCAACTAGTCTAAAGGCACCTGAACGTTCCTTGGATTACCATATGAAATCTAACGTATCCTTATGCGCCAGGTATAAAACCCGATTGGTAAAAATATTAAAGAGAGGACAAAGAAATTCTGTCCTCTCCTTTTGATTTCAGTAGGAATTACTTTTTCCCTTTGTTAACTACAATTAATACAAGACCGGCCGCTGCCAATATAGCGCCCGTTATTGGAGACCAATAAATAGGTGTTTTCTCCTCTCTATTAATTTCTACAGCGCCCAAGTCAACAACTTGCTTTTTGGTGATTAGTGTAAATCCCGTAAAGGCTGTCATGATTACACCCACTACTATTAAAATTATTCCAAGCGTTCTCATAATTATTTGATTTAGTTTAATTATGAATGCACAATTTAACTGCCAACCTCAATTCGTTACAAATCCCAACAACTAACAAAATAATTGAGTACAAATTTCCCCATCTGTAAACTTCTCTTCTCATCATTAATGATAGATACGTTTAATGATTACCTGAAAAGACCCTTACAATCAGCGTCACCATGCTTTCTCTACTTATACGTGTATGGCATCTCGTTTGAGTATCATGCATAAATCATTAAAATAGAAATCATGAAACTACAAACTTTAAAAACTCACAAACTTTTTTCCGCTCTATGCTTCTTTGTGGCAGGAACTCTATTAGTAGGTTGCAATGCAACCCGAACACAAAAAGGAGGAGCCATTGGTGCAGGTAGTGGTGCTGTCATTGGTGGTGTAATTGGAAATCGTTCAGGCAATACGGCTGTAGGTGCAATTATCGGAGCTGCAGTGGGTGGTGCAACCGGTGCACTTATTGGGCGTAGAATGGATAAGCAAGCTGAAGAACTTAGTAATGACCTTAAAGGTGCTAAAGTTGAGCGTATTGGTGAAGGTATTAAAATTACTTTCGATTCAGGTTTAATGTTTGATCTGAATAAGTCTAATCTAAGTGCAGCAACAGAAACAAACCTTGTTCAACTTGCGTCTACACTTAAAAAATATAACGACACCAATATTTTAATTGAGGGCCATACAGATGCTTCTGGCACTGACAAGTACAATCAGGAACTATCTGAAAAGAGAGCTGCATCAGTAAAGAGTTTTCTATTAGCTCAGAATATTGATTCGCAACGAATGACGGCTATTGGTTATGGCGAAGATCAGCCGATTGCCAGCAACAAAACTGAAAACGGAAGCCAGCAAAACCGTAGAGTGGAGGTCGCTATTTTCGCGAATGAAAAAATGAAAAAGGCCGCAGAAAAAGGTGAATTGTAGTCAGTAAAAAAATAACACTTGAAAAAGGAAGGGAGTATATTTAAAATACGCTCCCTTCCTTTTTTTTTGACCTACGAACGTTGCTAATAACCGTCCTCTTTCAGTCCGGCAATAACCATATCAATCGGGTTTAAATCAAACGGTGATTCCAATACAACAGCGTCTCCCGCTTGAGTTATCACAATGGGTGTCTTAAGAAACGACATCTCGGCATGAAGAATTGTAAGTTTATCATCGTCTGAAACCGATCGGATTTCCTTATTGTAAATATCGGCACTTGTATCAAAAAGCCCATCAATACTTACATGAAGACTTTCTGCCAAAGTAGCCAGTTGTGTTGGAGTCATCTTGTTATGAAGTATATCCAACTCATTAATAATATGCTTATCTAATGATTTAATAAGCGCATAGGCATCGCGATCCGTTTTCTTCCCACTATTGTAAATGAATTTTAATTCTTCCTTCTTCATATGTTAATATTAAATTTCTTTTGACAAGAATTAACAACATTCATGCCCTTATAAATAATTGCTGACTCAGCCGAAAAAGCAAACCCATTACAAATCAAGAATAAAAATTTGCACAGATTAAGATCCAATGAAATACACATGGGTAATAAATTACCCAACGCCCATCCTTTGAGCTTCGAATTACTTGTTTTGAGGTAGAAGAAATAATGGTATGCTTTTATATATATTTCGCGTATGGAAACTATTAAACCTGCGTTTCACCAGCGGCTAAGCACAAACTTAATTACACTATCTATACTAGCTACCGTATTATACATCGGAAAAGATTTATTGCTACCCATTTTCTTCGCTATTCTGTTAGGCACGCTCCTGCTTCCAGTCTCCCGGTATCTTAAACGAAAAAAAATTCCTGATTCGCTCTCTATTCTTATTCCGTTAGTTTTATTTATTGTTCTTTTCAGCTGTTTACTCTATTTTCTCTCATATCAGTTCGTTCATTTTTTTGACGACTTTCCTGAGATAAAGGGAAAAATAAATAAACTTTTTTATTCCATTCAAAGATGGTTCAAACAAGAAACAAGGGTAACAATAACCCGGCAGAATCAATACATACAAGACCTTACTGAAAACATAAAGAAAGGAAATGGCGATTTCCTAATAAGTACCGTTGCCACGCTTACCAATGTAATTAGTTATGTGGTGCTACTGCCTATTTATACATTTTTAATAATGTACTATCGAAGTACGATAAAACAGTTTTTGATAAGTACTTTTAGGAATGGATCAGAAGAAAAGGTTAAAGATGTATTATTAGAATCAACTAATGTTGCTCAACGTTATGTGTTAGGTCTATGTTTAGAAACTGTGCTGGTATTTGTTCTCAATGCGGCTGGCTTTCTTATCATCGGCATAAAATATCCAATCTTTCTGGCCTTATTGGCAGCTATACTTAACCTTGTACCCTATGCGGGTATGTTAGTAGCCAATCTCTTGTGCATGCTTGTTACATTAGTGAGTACAGATAGTCCTGCAGAAGCTATTTGGGTAGGTGTTGTGTTGTTAGTGGTTCAGATATTTGATAACAATATTGGAATGCCGCTTATTGTTGGATCTAAAGTAAAAATTAATGCATTGGTAACCATTATAGGCGTGCTTGTAGGTGGAGCCTTGTGTGGCATACCAGGAATGTTTCTGGCTATTCCAGGACTAGCCGTTATGAAGGTAATATTTGATCGCGTTCCAGAACTGAAACCCTGGGGATTACTCCTATCCGACAACTCAACAAAATCAAAATCAAAAAAAAACAACGACAGCAATGACTAATTATCAATCGCAAACCATGATCTCATAAAAAAAGCTATCCGTAAAATGGATAGCTTTTTTGCATTTAGGATAAATCTTTAATGCCTTAGATTTAAACTTTATCAAGCGATTCGCTGATTCTCTCTCTTAAATCGCGCCACTCCTCTTTTACTTCATTACCCGTTTTCTTCCACGTGTTTTTAAGATCGTTCCACGATTCCTTGGTAGAGTTATTTATATCTTCCAGCGCGTTATCAATACGATTACGCTGCTCAGTAAGGTCATGTTTAAAATCCTCTAACGTAGCTTTAGACTTTTCATCAGCTGTTTTCAATCGATCAGAAATCACGTCAAGCTCATGATCAATTTCATCTCGCGTGTTTTTCAAATTCTCAGAAAGCTCAGCTTTCTCTCTTTCAAAGTCCTTTTTAATTTCAGAAATCGTATCTGAATTTTCATTCGTGGTTGATTTGTTGCAAGACATCACTAAACAGGACATTACTATACCCGCTGTCAAAATCATTGTTACTCGTTTCATTGTAAATTATTTAGTTATAAAAAAGGGACACCTAATTGGCGTCCCGGGGATTTCATTTTAATTCATCAAAGGGACTCCAATTCCTCGTTCAATTCACTAATGGATTTACCCAATCGTTTTTGAATTCTTCCGTACAGCTCATCCTCTTGCCCTTCAACGTACGTAAGGTCATCTTCCGTAAGTTCACCATACTTTTGCTTAAGCTTACCTTTTATAACATTCCAGTTACCTTTAAATTGAAGTTTACTACTTGTTGCCATGATAGAAATAGTTTAGTTGTTAAATCATTTTACTTTTTGTCCGTGACAGAATTTAAGGCTGCCTTGCCGTTGGCGGCCAACTTATTCAACTTATCGTTAAATTGAGTTCGTACTGTGTCAATAGTTTCTGAAACAGTATCCACCATTTCATCCTTTAGATCGCTTGTTCCTCTAGCAATCCTTTTTCTTAATTTCTGCCCGCTTTGTGGAGCCAATAGAAGTCCGGCTACAATACCAATTGCACCTCCTATAAGAACTCCACCTATCAAGTTTTTTTGAGCTTTCATAATTTTAAAATTTAAAGTTAAGGAGCATGCATTCCGCATACATTCGATACCTATAATGTAAATAGCATGCCACTTCATAAAGTGGCATTTTGAACCTCTCTGTTAAATTTTTGGCGCTACACTTGTGGAAAAATGAGGAAGTTGTGGCATCGTATCCACACTCTGTCTTTCAATTTACCTTGAATCAAAGAAAAAAACTATGTCTGCTATTTGGCACGAAGATGTATAGAATATTAATAAATAATATACTTCACATTTAAACTTTAAAATTATGTTACGTTGGGCAGCAACTTTTTTTGTAATCGCAATAATTGCAGCAATCTTCGGTTTCGGGGGTATTGCAGCGGGTGCAGCATCAATAGCCAAAGTATTATTCTTTGTCTTTATTGTTCTCTTTGTTCTCGCTTTGGTTTTTGGTGGATCACTATTCAAAAAGTAAATGAAAAGATTTTACGCGCTACAAAAGACCGTCTCCTTAGGAGGTGGTCTTTTTACATTTCTGCTAATTTAAATTGTAGTGTAAAGGTTGTACCAACACCTACAGTACTATTCACAATTATTTTAGCATTATGGCTGGAAAGTATATTGAGAGTTGACGTAAGCCCTAAGCCTGAACCATTGGGCTTGGCGGTATAAAAGGGATCAAACAATTTACTAATTTCCGATTTTTCAATTCCTACACCGTTATCTTCTATAACCACATGGATTGCATCCGTTACACGTTTGGTGTTAATCCTCAATTCACCATTTTCTTTATCTATTGCTTCAATGCCATTGATTATAATATTTAAAAAGGCAATCATTATCTTTTCGCGGTCAACGTATAGGCGCGGTAAATCAACCGAGTAGTTGGTAATAAGCTTTATGCCTTTCAAATTAATCCGATCGTTTGCAAGAGCTAGCGTATCAACAATAAGATCATTTACTGAAATCAATTCGAGCTGAAGCTCCTTAGGTTTGGACGATTTAAGTAAATCGCTCATTAGTGTTTCAATTCTATTGGAATTCCGGTTAATGATGTCTGCGTAGGTCTTTGCGGTTTCACTTTCCGGAGGCATTTCATCCTTTAAATTCTCTAAAGCTAAGTTTAAATTGGTAAGAGGATTCCTGATTTCATGAGCAATGGTGCGAGCAATTCGTCCGGTCATAGATAAACGTTCGGCCACTAATAAATCCAGTTCCGCCTTTTTTCGTAATGTCAAATCACGAATAATTCCCTGATAACAACAGAAATCGGAAGCCTGATCAGGAATAAAGACACAGTTTACCATACAAATCTTTTGCTCTCCCGATTTTGTAATAAACTCAACTTCATAATCTCGAATTTGCTCAACTCCTTTCAATTCGGTTCTACACTGTTCATACTCTGATTTATCGACAAATAAATCACCAATCGCCAAAGTTTTAACCTCTTCAACTGAATATTCAAAAAAGTTTAGAAAAGAATCGTTAGCATCAACAATTTTGAAATTCTCATTTGCTAAGAAGATGCAATCTATTGAGCGTTCAAAAAGGGAGCGATACTTCTTTTCCTTTTCATTCAATTCTCTGATAATCTTAGCTTGAGAAAGCGCATATCGAATAGAGCGCTCAAGTATAGGTGCTGTTAATTCACCTTTCACAAGATAATCAAAAGCTCCTGCCGAACTGGCATCTACATCAATAGCACTATCAGCTCTTCCCGTAAGGATAATGGCCGGTGTTAAAATTTGGAAGCCTTTAATGTGATTAATAAGAGATAAACCAGTAACCCCACCCAGGTTATAATCAATTAAAAAAATATCATAGTTGCCATCCGTTAATTTCACTCTCGCCTTATCGCTATTTGGCTCCCACTCAACAATAAAATTATAATTGCCAATATCTTGCAAATATTCCTGGGTCAATAAAGCGTCATCTTCATCATCTTCAATCAAAAGGATTTTAACTTCTTGCAGCATATCAAACTATTTAGAAGTTGGTAAGGAGACTGTTCCAAACCAGTAGCTACTAATTTCGCGAGTTACTTCAACAAGTTCATCGAATCTTACCGGCTTACTAATAAATGAATTCACTCCCAAATCGTATGCTTCCAAAATATCAAATTCAGCCTTTGATGTAGTTAGAATAATGATTGGAATTTTTCGAAGAACCGGATCAGCCTTTAATTGTTTCAAAGCTTGCCTTCCGTCTATTTTAGGCATGTTTAAATCAAGGAAAATGATACCCGGTGTAACACACATCTTATTGGCATACTTTCCAGATCTATTTAAATAGTCAAGCAACTCTTCTCCATTCTCAACAAAATAAATTGAGTTTGAGATATTATTCTCAGCTAATGCCTCTTGCATAAGCATTCTATCATCGG
>CAWBCB010000130.1:0-31543 GCA_963787095.1 uncultured Cytophagales bacterium
TGTTTAATTGATGGGTTTCATTGTTGGTGAAATACCCATCACGAAAGTTAAGATTCTCGCGCGCTGACAATCCCAAAATTTTAGCCGAATCGTTCGCTTCCTGATCGCGGGTTTGCACCGTGCCACGGGTACCTAATTCGCCCCGCGTAAAATCGATCACGCCCACTTTATTCCCCAAAGAAACCTGTTTTGCAATGGTGCCTCCACAACCCAATTCGGCATCATCGGGATGCGCTGCCAACACAAGAATATCTAACTTCATAAATGTTATTATAAGACCATTTCTAAAAACTTTGTCAGGTTGAGACTTCGACAGGCTCATTCTGACAATTGCTTAGGTTGAGACTTCGACAAGCCTGCCTATGCCGAAGCTTCACTATGCGAAACGCTTCGTGTAACGTGGCGGCTACGCGCAGGCAGGCTCAGTCTGACACCTTCTTCTCTAATGCGCTACTTCCATTTCTTTGGCAGCTAGAAACTTTTCAGCATCCAGCGCGCCCATGCAGCCACTACCCGCAGCGGTAATTGCCTGACGATATACTTTATCGGCCACATCGCCCACGGCAAACACGCCTTCAACATTTGTTTTGGTTGTACCTGGTATCACTTTCACATAACCAGCTTCGTCCTTATCCAACTGACCCTCAAAAATATCCGTGTTTGGTTTATGCCCAATGGCTAAAAAGAATCCCTGTATTGGTATTACCTTCTTCTCGCCCGTCTTATTATTTAAAATCCGAACTCCTGTTACGCCATTAGTATCCCCTACAATTTCTTCCGTTTCAGTATTCCAATGAATTTCAATGTTAGGTGTATTAAGTACACGCTGTTGCATAATTTTTGAAGCGCGCATTTCATCGCGTCTCACAATCAAATGCACTTTCGAACAAAGTTTAGAAAGATAGGTGGACTCTTCCGCTGCTGAATCACCGGCACCCACAACGGCTACTTCCTTACCGCGATAGAAATAACCATCGCACACAGCGCATGCTGATACTCCTTTGTTAGCGAATGTTTCTTCGGATGGAATCCCTAAATATTTTGCAGTAGGCTCCTGTTGATACAATCACCGACTCTGCCACATACACATCTTTTTCATCAACCGTTACCTGCAAGGGATATTTTGAAAAATCAACACCCGTTACCATTCCATAAATAACTTTTGTTCCAAAACGTTCGGCTTGCTTCTGCAAATCCATCATCATTTGCGGGCCATTAATTCCTTCGGGGTAACCCGGAAAGTTTTCTACTTCATTGGTGATGGTGAGCTGACCACCGGGTTGGCCGCCTGTAAAAAGTACAGGATTTAGTCCCGCGCGGGCGGCATAAATAGCTGCCGTATATCCGGCCGGTCCGGAACCAATTATTAACACTTTCACATTCTCTTTCGTCTCCATGTCTTGTTCATTTAATGATTTAACAAAAAAGGTCTCAACGCCTTGAGACCCTTATATTGAGTTTTCAATTAGGCATTTTTAACCCAAGTAAGGTTTTAATGCTTTACTTCTTGAGGTATGACGTAATCTTCTGATTGCCTTTTCCTTAATTTGACGAACCCGCTCGCGGGTCAGGTTAAACTTCTCTCCAATTTCTTCCAAGGTCATGGCATGCTCGCCATTCAAGCCAAAGTAAAGAGCGATCACATCCGACTCGCGCTGAGTTAACGTAGAGAGTGCCCGTTGCACTTCTCGCCTAAGCGAATCGTTCATCAATTCGGAATCGGGAGTCACTTCACTCGAATTCTCGAGCACATCCAACAAACTGTTTTCTTCGCCAGATACAAAGGGTGCATCCATCGAAACATGACGACCAGAAATCTTCATGGTATCTACCACCTCGGCAGTAGTTACTTGCAGCACATCGGCCAGTTCTTCGGGCGAAGGTTCACGCTCAAACTTTTGTTCAAGCTCTGAAAATGTTTTTGAGATTTTATTGAGTGAACCAACCCGATTTAATGGAAGCCTAACGATTCGGGATTGTTCGGCCAACGCTTGAAGAATGGATTGACGAATCCACCACACGGCATAGGAGATAAACTTGAAGCCCCGGGTTTCATCAAAGCGTTGTGCTGCTTTAATCAAACCCAGGTTTCCTTCATTTATTAAATCACCTAATGATAATCCTTGATTTTGATATTGCTTAGCCACCGACACCACAAACCGTAAGTTCGCTTTCGTTAGTTTCTCTAAAGCAATCTGATCGCCTTCTTTGATTCGCTTAGCAAGTACTACTTCCTCATCGGCAGTAATCAAGTCTACTTTTCCGATCTCCTGAAGATACTTATCCAGAGATTGGCTTTCGCGATTAGTAATCTGTTTGCTAATCTTTAACTGTCTCATCGAATTTCCTATTCGGTTAAATCAAACACGAAAAAGCGAAAATTTAGTTCCAAAAACCATTAATTATCGAAAATCTTATGCGCTAGGTGCCTCTTCTTTCTTTGGGGGCTTAGGAAGTAAAACTTTGCGTGATAGTCTGAATTTACCGGTTTTCTTATCTACCTCAACAAGTTTCACCTTTACCTGCTCACCTACCTGCATCACACCATCCATGGTTTCAAGGCGTTCCCACTTAATTTCAGAGATGTGTAGCAACCCGTCTTTTCCTGGCATAAACTCAACAAACGCACCAAAAGGCATGATTGATTTTACTACTCCGTCATACACCTGATCAACTTCCGGTACTGCAACAATGTTTTTAACACGTCTTACCGCAGCATCCATCACCTCCTGATTATTGGCGAAGATGTTTACGATTCCTTTGTTACCAACCTCTTCAATTACGATGGTAGCACCGGTAGTCTTTTGAATTTCCTGAACCACTTTTCCACCGGGCCCGATTACCGCGCCAATCAAATCTTTTTCAATTACAATGGTAACAGCTCTTGGAGCATGAGGCTTCAATTCAGCATTTGGAGCCGTGATTGTTTTCTTCATTTCATTTAAGATATGAAGACGACCTTCCTTGGCCTGATCAAGAGCTTCTTTTAAAACATCATACGTAAGTCCGTCTACCTTAAGGTCCATCTGGCAAGCCGTGATTCCTTTTTCAGTACCGGTAACTTTAAAGTCCATATCACCCAAGTGATCTTCATCTCCTAAGATGTCGGATAAGATTGCATACTTCTTTGTCTTGCTATCTGAAATCATACCCATTGCAATACCTGAAACGGGTGCAGAAATTTTAATACCTGCATCCATCAGCGCAAGCGAACCAGCACATACCGTTGCCATTGAAGACGAACCATTTGATTCCAAAATATCAGATACCAAACGAATTGTGTAAGGTCCTTCCTGAAGGTTAGGAAGCACTTGCTTCAACGCTCTCATGGCCAAGTTTCCATGTCCTACTTCTCTGCGGCCTGGGCCACGATTTGGTTTTACCTCACCGGTTGAAAAACCAGGGAAGTTATAATGAAGGATGAATTTGTTGCTACCATCAAACATAGCACCATCAATCATCTGTTCATCAAGCTTAGTACCTAATGTTACCGTACTCAATGATTGCGTCTCACCACGGGTGAAGATAGCAGAACCATGAGCCGAAGGAAGGTAATCGATCTCTGACCAAATAGATCTGATCTCATTTGTCTTGCGTCCATCCAAACGAACCTTTTCATTAAGTACCAGGTTACGGCACGCTGCCTTTTGAATGTCTTTATAGTATTTCTTAACAAGATCTTTATTGACCGTTGTATCTTCCGGTAAGGAGGCTACATAATCATCATAGATTTTACTGAAGAGTTCGGAACGGCTATGTTTATTCGCCAATTGCTGACGAGCCACATCATACACCTTATCATATAATAGTTTGAAGAGTTCTTCTTTGAACGCTTCGTCTTTTACTTCGTGCGAGTATTCGCGTTTTTTAGTTTTACCAGCAGCTTCCGCTAATTCTAACTGTAACTGGCATTGCACTTTGATAACCTCATGCGCAAGCTTTAGCGCTTCAAGCATATCCTCTTCATTGATCTCCTTGCATTCGCCTTCAACCATCAGAATATTATCGATGGATGCAGCTACAATAAAGTCAAGATCAGCCTTCTCTTTTTGCTCTAACGTTGGGCTTATAATGAACTGACCATCAAGCCTGATAACCCTAACCTCTGAAATGGGTCCTTGAAATGGAATGTCCGATACTGCCAGTGCAGCCGAAGCGGCAAAAGCCGCCAGCGCATCGGGCAAGGCATTAGTATCCCCCGAGATCAATTGAATATTTACCTGGGTCTCGGCATGATAATCATCTGGGAATAAAGGACGGATAGCTCGATCTACTAATCGGCTGATTAGTATTTCGTAATCAGAAAGTCTTCCTTCTCTCTTTAAAAAGCCGCCCGGTATTTTTCCTGTGGATGCAAATTTCTCTTGATAGTCAACAGACATCGGTAAAAAATCTACTCCGTCTTTAGCCGTTTGACTAGCCACAACGGTAGCAAGCAACATGGTGTTGCCCATTCTTAATACAATAGCACCGTCAGCCTGACGGGCAAGTTTTCCTGTTTCGATTGTGATCTGACGTCCGTCTGGGAGCGTGCATGATTTTGAAATAATAGTTGGTTTCATAGGTAGGATTTTAGGAAAGACCTACAATTCACAGTCTTTCCGTGTTTAATAATAAAGCGAAAAGGGAACCGAGGTTCCCTATTTCTACTTATGGTAATATTTATTTTCTTAAGTCCAGATCAGCCAGGACGGCACGATATCTTTCAATATTAGTGTCCTGAAGGTAGTTAAGGAGCTTCTTACGCTTTCCCACTAACCTTAACAAACCGGTTTGAGTTGAGAAATCCTTTTTCTGTCCTTTTAAATGTTGAGTCAAATGGCTAATTCTATGTGTGAATAGAGCGATTTGAGACTCTGGTGAGCCTGTGTCTGTCTTTTTCTTTGCAAAACCGTGTTTACTAAACAATTCTTGCTTCTTTTCTGAATTGATGTACATCTCTTCTAATTTTTACTTTTCTTATTTTTTCAACGGGCAAAAGTATGAGAATGCCCTCATAAAACCAAAAATCGCTTGCCTATGCTTTTGATTTCTTTAAAAATCTTCGCGAAATCTTATCCCAAACTACCGAGTAAAAGTCGGAATCAAATAAACGGGCATCTGCACGAGCTTGGCGCAAGAATAACAGGCCAATAAAAACAAGAATGACATTTGCCATCCACATGCCTGCAGGTACAGATATAGTTGCCGCTTTAGCCCACTTCTCGCCCACCAGGGATAGCACGTAGAAAATAATAAAGAAAAGAATAGACATTAAAACAGGTACACCAAGCCCGCCTTTTTTAATGATTGCGCCAAGAGGAGCACCAATTAAAAACATGGCGATGCAGGCAATTGACTGCGCCAGAATTTTATGCCATTGAACAGAGAACTCGCGATGCTGAAATTCATAGGCTTTTAAGTTCGTATTATGTGAAAGAAGTTGCGCTTTAACCAACCTGGCTTGCGAAACGGCCACCGAAATTTCTGATGCTGTATACGGGGCTTTAAAAATACTGTCTGATTTAAGGCTATCTTTTTTGAAAGAGTCACTGCTGCTTTATTTTTTCACTGGTGGGTATAGAAGCAGAATATTTTGAACTTTCATCGGCCAGCCTTGTAGCCAGCGCGATTGAATCTTTTCTTTTTTTAAGATTCTTGATTTCATCAGGCCAGGTAACAGAATCATTTTTGAAATGGTACGAATAGAGTTGCCCGGCAGAAGCATAGATAGAAATTTGTTCATTTTGTATCACTCGGGTTACTGAATCTATATCTGTATCAAGCTCACCCATATTTCGCATAATGCGGTTGCTTTGAAACCATTTTTTATCGGTGCGATTGAGCCCAAACGAAGAGAGATCAAAAACTATTTGCGATTTGTCGAATTTCGTTTTGCGATAGCTATCCTCGCCCCCACCTGCCTTACCCGAGAAATCACTTTCGCCTGCTGAGCCTTCTTTATAATTGTAGCCATTAAACAGCTCAAGCTTAAGATATTGATCATTAAGAATGGTGTACATCAATCCCGAGTCTGCGATAATCACTTCCTTATTACCCGTTCTTCCGCGGTGATCGTATATGATTACGCCTTTTAAAATTCCTGTCTCGGGGTCTTTTTCATTCACCTTAATACTGATGTCTGGAATCGAATTATAAAAAGCACCCTGGCGAAGATCCAATGCGGGTTTCTTTTGCTTGATGTCGTACAGCAAACTATAGGCTTCAAGAGCCGCTTTAGGAACCAGATAATTGCCAACCAGAAAAGCTCCACCGGTTAAGAATAGAACAAAAACAAAAATGGGAAACAAGCTTCTTACCAAGGAAATACCAAGACTCTTAATTGCAGTGAGTTCAAAATGTTCTCCTAAATTTCCAAAGGTGATGAGAGAAGATAATAGCACTGCGAGTGGAAGTGCCACGGGGGTATTGAAGATGGCAAAATAGAAAAGTAGCTGACCGATTACATCCCAGCCTAAATCTTTGCCGATTATATCATCAAAGTACTTGAGCATGTGAATGTTCAGCAGAATAAACACCACCACCAGAAACGTGAGAATGAAGGGACCTAAAAAGGAGGTGATAATGAGCTTATCTATTTTTTTCATCAGCGCTTGGCAAAGATAATCTCAAAAACGAGGCCAATTAATATTTTAATACCGAACAGCAATACTTGCTGACGACTAACATACCATGATTTGATTTGAAAGCCCATAAAAAAAGCAGCAACTTGCTGCTACTTGTAGCGCGGGGGGGAGTTGAACCCCCGACCTTTGGGTTATGAATCCAACGCTCTAACCACCTGAGCTACCGCGCCAATTAATCGTTCAATTTTGGGAGCGCAAACATACAAACTTTTCCGAAATCAATAAACCTGAGTTACAATTTGTTGCGTTAAAATGAACGCGCTTGACTTATTACCTAACGCATTTCCTCATTTGGTAGGATAGTTTGTTGTTAACGGGAATTTCTCTAACTTAAAATCGAAACAAAAGCGAAGGCAGTAACTCTCATGGCAACTTCTAAAAAACTCTTTACAAATGACTTTGAAGTGCACGCTTCTATCAAAATGCTTTACCCTTATCTTCAAACACCAAGCGGGCTTTCCGAATGGTTTGCGGATAATGTAACGATCAATCCCGAAAAGGTTTTTACGTTTGTTTGGGACAATGAAGAACATAAAGCGGTAATGACCTCACATCGGGTTAATCACTTTGTGAAATTTGAATATATGCCGGAGACCAAGGAAGACGAAAAGGATCCCTCCTATTTAGAACTTCGCCTTGAAGTAAATGAACTCACACAAACAACGTTCCTAAAAGTAACTGATTATTCTGATTTTGATGACCTCAATGAGCTCAATGACTTATGGGAAGGTCTGGTTGAAAATCTGCGCGGAGTAGTGGGTGGCTGATGGCCCGCATTGTACCATCCTTAATTATATAAATTATATAAACTATATTATTTATTCACTTGCTGTGAGTCACTCAGCAACTTCTTCTATTTTTGCCTTGTTAAAGTAACATTCCAAAATTCATCCTCATGCTATCCAAGATTAATCCTGCCGAAACCATCGCCTGGCAAAAGTTGACTTCACACTTTATTGAAATGCAGGCAACACACATGCGCGAATTATTTGAGGAAGATCCGCAGCGGTTTGAAAAATTTACCCTGAAGCTGAATGATATACTTATTGACTACTCTAAGAACTTAATAACAACAGAAACTATTGAGTTGTTGATTGCGCTGGCGGAAGAAGTTGGCTTGAAGGAATCTATCGAGGCCATGTTTAATGGAGATAAGATCAATCAAACTGAACATCGGGCGGTGCTGCATGTTGCTTTGCGCAATCGTGCCAACACTCCGGTGTATGTTGATGGTGAAGATATCATGCCTCAAATCAATAAAGTACTTGATCAGGTAAAGACCTTCTCCGAAAAATTATTAACCGGAAGTTGGAAAGGCTTTACGGGAAAAGCGATAACCGATATTGTGAACATAGGAATTGGTGGTTCTGATTTAGGCCCGTTGATGGTTACCGAAGCATTGAAGCCTTATCACACCACCCTTAAACCGCACTTTGTTTCCAATGTAGATGGAACACACATTACTGAAACTCTTAAAAATCTAAATCCCGAAACCACGCTGTTCATCATTGCCTCTAAAACATTTACTACGCAAGAGACCATGACCAATGCGGAGACAGCCAAAAATTGGTTTATCGAAAAGTCAAGCGGCAAAGGTGAAGTGGCAAAACATTTTGTTGCTGTGTCTACAAACTCAAAGTCAGTAATTGACTTTGGTATTGCGCCTGAAAACATGTTTGTGTTTTGGGATTGGGTAGGTGGCCGTTATTCCTTGTGGTCTTCCATCGGATTGTCTATTGCGTGTACTATTGGCTTCGAGAATTTTACAAAATTGCTTGAAGGTGCGCATGACATCGACAATCATTTTAAAGATCAGCCTTTCGAGAAAAACATTCCGGTTATTCTTGCCTTGCTTGGAATCTGGTATACAAACTTTTTTGATGCACACTCCGAAGCCATTCTGCCTTACGATCAATACCTCCATCGCTTTGCTGCCTACTTTCAACAGGGTAACATGGAAAGCAATGGAAAGTCAGTAGATCGAAATGGTAATCCTGTATTATACCAAACGGGTCCGGTTATTTGGGGCGAACCTGGCACGAATGGACAACATGCTTTTTATCAATTGATTCATCAAGGCACTAAAATAATTCCATGTGATTTTATTGCGCCTGTTGATTCTCAAAATCCTGTGGGAGATCATCATGTAAAACTACTGTCTAACTTTTTTGCACAAACGGAAGCTCTCATGGTTGGGAAAACAAGCGAGATGGTTGAGAAAGAACTACGCGCTGCCGGCATGAACAAAGAAGAAATTAATTTTCATTTACCGTATCGCGTGTTTAGTGGAAACAGACCTACCAACTCAATTCTGTTCAAAAAATTAAACCCCTATACATTGGGTGTTTTAATTGCCATGTATGAACACAAGATCTTCGTTCAGGGAGTAATCTGGAACATCTTTAGTTTTGATCAATGGGGTGTTGAATTGGGCAAAGTACTCGCTAAGAAAATATTGCCAGAACTAACCTCACCTGAACCGATTACCACTCACGACTCCTCAACTAACGGGCTGATCAATTATTTCAAACGATTGAAATCCGAATAAAACCAGAATCCTTGCAAAACCCTTTTCAACCCCTATTTTTGGGGCTCTTTAAAAGCGGGAATGGATTCAAATATTTCGAAAATTGGTGTGTTTACTTCCGGTGGCGATGCGCCAGGAATGAACGCAGCGTTGCGTGCCGTGGTGCGTGCTTCTATCTTCTACAAGAAAGAAGTGTATGGAATTATGCAAGGCTACGAAGGCATGATCAGTGGCGACATTGTGAAACTGGGTGCACGTTCTGTGGGCAACATTATTCAACGTGGCGGAACCATTCTTAAGTCTGCGCGAAGCAAAGAGTTTCGAACTCCTGAAGGCCGCGCGAAGGCCTATCAAAATTTAAAGAAGCATGGCATTGATGCATTGGTTGCCATAGGTGGAGATGGAACCCTTACCGGCCTTCATAAACTCTATGAAGAATATGCTATTCCATCCATCTGTGTGCCTGGCACCATCGATAATGATATAAGCGGAACTGATTATACCATTGGCTTTGATACGGCCACCAATACGGCTGTTGAAGCTATTGATAAAATCAGAGACACGGCTATTTCGCACAACCGACTTTTTTTTATTGAAGTAATGGGACGCAACTCAGGGTACATCGCCATTAACTGTGGCATTGCCGGTGGTGCTGTTGCAACCATTATTCCAGAAGAAAATATGACACTCGATGAGCTGTTCGCAAAACTGGATGAAGGTGGTAAGACTAACAAGAAATCAAGTTTAGTGGTGGTTTCGGAAGGAAGCAAGTTGGGCGGTGCTATGGAGCTTGCCAAAAAATTCTCCGAACGAAATAATTACTTCGATATTAAAGTAACTATCCTGGGGCATCTTCAACGTGGTGGTAGCCCAACTTATTTTGACCGCGTGCTTGCTGGTAAAATGGGTGTTGCCGCAGTTGAAGGTTTACTGGCAGGTGAAAAGGATTGCATGGTGGGAGTTCTCAATAATAAAGTTGTTTATAACAGCTTTTTGGATATCATCGACAAGCATCATGAAATTGATAGTGAATCTTTACGAATAGCAAAAATTCTTTCCATCTAATTAGTGTATGAAAGATCTAACCGTTGGCATCGACATTGGCGGCACAAATACAAAGTATGGCATTGTTGACCGCAAAGGAAATGTGCTTCATCAGGGAAATATTCCTACCACCGAGTATAATGAATTTCAAGCTTACTTTGATGGGATGGCCGATGCCCTGCGCAGTGGCATTCAAGAACTACCGTCAGACTCGCGCATTGTAGGCATTGGTATTGGAGCCGCTAACGGAAATTATTATACCGGCAATATTGAACGTGCTACCAATTTAAAATGGAAAGGCGTACTCCCTTTGGCCAGCATGTTCAGAGAAGAATTCGGTGTGCCTTGCATTCTTACCAATGATGCAAATGCGGCTGCCGTAGGAGAAATGATCTATGGCAATGCCAAGAACATGAAAGACTTTGTAGTGATAACGCTTGGCACCGGATTAGGAAGTGGTTTCGTGTGTGGTGGGGTTTTGCTAAATGGTCATCATGGTATAGCCGGTGAAGTCGGTCATACTTCAGTAAATCCAAATGGAAGATATTGCAATTGCGGTAAGCGTGGTTGTTTAGAAACGTATGTTTCGGCAACGGGTATAAAAAGAACCGTATATAAATTATTGGCCGATCATTTAGAGCCTAGCGAATTGCGTGGAATCAGCTTCGAAGATTTGAATACCAAAATGATTTCGGAAGCGGCCAATCGTGGTGATGTAGTGGCTTGTGAAGCGTTTGAATACACGGGCCGCATTTTAGGAATGAAACTTGCCGAGACTGCTGTTCATACTGATCCCGAAGCAATCTTTTTATTTGGTGGATTAGCGATGGCTGGTGATTTAATCTTCCGTCCTACTATTAGACATATGGAAGCGAACCTGATGCCGTTGTTCCGCGGAAAAATAAAGGTACTTCCATCTGCCATGCAAAATCAAGCCGCGCCCATTTTAGGTGCCAGTAGTTTGGTGTGGGATTATCTCGATAAGCTACAGATGAAGACAGAGCTTGCTTAATGGAATTCAATCAATCAAATCTGATTGAGAACTCAACCCGAGATAAAAATCCTTCCGTAAGGAAAAATAAAAAACGAGTAGCAACTCTTATAGCACTCATCCTGGCAGGAGAAGCAATCTTCTTTCTTCCCTTTGTACTTGCCAGAATATTTCGCCCTACCCTACTGGCAGTATTTGAAATCACTAACACGCAATTGGGCACTTTCTTTTCTGTGTATGGAATCATTGCCATGGCTTCCTATTTTTTTGGCGGTCCGCTGGCCGATCGGTTTTCCACCAGAAACTTAATGGCAATCGCGTTGTGGTTAACAGGTATGAGTGGGCTCATCTTTTCAACCATTCCCTCTAATCAAATTGTGTATGCGCTCTATGCCTTCTGGGGCATGACGACAATATTATTATTTTGGGCTGCGCTCATTCGTGCAACACGCGAATGGGGTGGCACTGATTTTCAAGGTCGTGCTTTTGGATTGTTAGAAGCCGGAAGAGGCGCAACAGCTGCATTACTAGGCTCAATCTCCGTGTTGATTTTCTCGTATTTCAATCCTGAAGAAGTTGCTCAATCTTTTTCACAAAGCAGAAGTGAATCCTTTCAATATGTAATTTTGATGGCTTCGGGTATTACTTTCTTAAGCGGAGTTCTTGTTTGGATTTTTGTGCCCAAAACAAAAACATCAAATACGAACGAACTTGCTATCACCCCATCAATTTTTATAAAACTGCTACTCGCACCAACTGTATGGATGCTGGCGATAATAATTGTTTGTGCCTACGTTGGTTATAAAATTACTGACAACTTTTCACTCTATGTGAAAGATGTACTGGGCTTTACGGAAACACAAGCAGCTACCGTGGGTACGCTCGTGCTTTGGATGCGAATGGTTGTGGCTCTTGTTGCCGGTTATTTTGCAGATCGATTCAGCGGTGTGAAAATTATTATAGTCTGCTTTGCCCTGAATATTTTAGGCAGCTTGGCCATTGGATTAGGATTTTTTAGTACCTCACTCTGGTTTGTGATTATCACGTTTACCTCCATCTTAATTGGGGTGTACGGAGTGCGCGTGTTATACTTTGCTGTGTTAGGGGAAGCGCGGATTCCACTATTCACCACAGGTACAGTCGTGGGTATCATTTCTTTTGTTGGGTTTACGCCCGATATTTTTATGAGTCCGTTGGCCGGATATCTTCTGGATCGATTCCCGGGCGTACAAGGCCATCAGTATGTATTTTTTGTACTGATGATCTTTTCAATCATTGGATTATTAACATCATTCTTATTTTTTCATTCGCAGAAAAAAATAAAGAGCTTGAATCGATTATAAATAGTGTTGTTAAGTTCGATCCCAACGGGATAGCACAGAATGTACTGAAATCATTTATCTCTATTGTGTGGGTCATTTCAAAACCTCCTTGTTTCGTGGGACACGAATCAAGGCTTGGGGGACGACATGTTGGTAACTATAGAGAGAGATTTGAGCTAAAGTCCCATAGGGACGACATATCAATTTTTGCAAATCATACCTTAAGTTAACGACTATGCTGATAAACACCGACCAAGGGCACGATACGGACAACAGAATTATTTCTGAAGTACTTTGCTTTTAAAGTCATGAAAGGTTTGACCATCATAACGATATGCGCCATCAGAGCCCAACCAAATACTTCCATCATAAGATTCTAAAATAGTGAAAAGTGGCCCCAGCTCTGGCTTTATTATCGTTACAGATGGCTCGTGGTTATCAATTGAATTCGCCTCATAACGGGATAGTGCCCAATTCTTTTCCGAAGGGTTAGTTGACGAAGTTGTCCAAATATTGCCATTTCTATCTTCGTAGATACAAAGAATTGAACTGTTGGTGAGATTAGTAAATGTACTGCCGTCATAACGAGTGCCACCCAGCCAAATATTACCTTTTCTGTCTTCGATAATGTTAAAGACATTTTTGAAGGGCTTGCCATTATCAGTAAAAAGCGAAAATGTTTTGCCATCATAAATGAATGTATTAACAGTTGTACCAAACCAGAACATACCTTTTCTGTCTTGAAGAATAGAACTAACTGCTGAAGACTGGCGCTCTGAAAAAGATTTGCCTGTTATATCCTCCTTCATAGCCATTCCATCTATTACATAATTCCTAAAAGACTTACCATCATAGCGACTTGCTCCGCCACTTCCACCAAACCAGATATTTCCAGATTTATCTTCATAGATGCATCCAATCTCATTACTAATAAGCCCTTCCTTTGTTGTGAAATTTACAAAAGAATTCCCATCGTAGTAGAAGACCCCGGAGCCAATCGAGCCGAACCAAAAATTGCCGTTTCTATCTTCTAAAAGTGAAAAAAATCTAGCTGTGGTGACATTACTCGTGATATTGGCAAAAGATTTTCCGTCATACCTAAAAACCCCCTCCCAAGAGGTAATCCAAATGTTACCCTTCTTATCTTGCTTGATTGTTCGTACAACACTGGTAGGTCCGTAAGAGATGACAGCCTCTTTAGTCACGGACTTGGTATTGCTTTCAGTCACGTCAGGTTTATTTTGTCGTTCGCAGGAAGTGCTAAAAATAACTATGAGGAGCAAACCAAATGTGTGTTTCATAATTTTATTATGTATCAAGAAGGCCACCCTCCTTGGTGCGTGTCTCACGCACCACTTTTGCAACGCAAATTATCCAAGCTGCATCTCACTCCAACTTCACGCCCAAATTCTTTCCCAGCAACTTAAACTGTTCATCCCACTCTATGCCTGCAGGTTGCATTGGTTGCTTACTGTGTTCCACAGAAAACTCGAAGTAGAAATTTTGGGTTTTGTGCAAGTTAGGTTCGAGCTTAAACTTCTGAAGTACCGGAAACATTCTGTTCAACCGTTGAATACGTTTTAGATTATCAGGTTCACTGCTGATGCGTTGCAGCTCTCTGAAAATACTATCGCCCGCTAAGCGCGCGAGTTTGTCTGGGTCTTCAATCTTAAACTTCCACTTCTCAAGCTCAGAAGCAATGCGTTCCATCTCTTTGATGTTGATTTTGTCGCTTTTAAAAATCTTAATCAAATCAGCGTTTAACACATATTCAAATGTTGTTCGATACGTAAGAGGGATCGGAATATTATTATTAGCCAACGCATTGATCAACGGATAATCGCGGTTATAACTTTTGCGCAACGATTGCTCGAGGTCATTCATACTTTCCTGCGAAATCATATCCAGAATCTTTCGTTTCTCATCTTGAAAGAGTTGCCAGATGGTATATTTTTCAGGACCAAAATAAACCTGCATTAACCCAATCACATCTCCTAACCTACCCTCTTCAAAGGATTTTACCATTCTGAATTGCATGCTCGCAAAATCATCGGCCTGCATCTCCAAGGAAATGTTACCAATGATGTTGTGTTTGCCCAAATAGATTACCGCAAAGGCAAACTTCTTTTCCGATCGGGTGACCACTGATTTTACTTTTGTTATTCCCAGCACCAACTTTTGCTCACCTGCTTCTTTCTTCAAAAAGAAATCGTTGGAGGTAGTATAGTTAAATACTGAAAGTGCTTCCGGTTCATCTTCAAAAATAGAAGCCACCGCATAGTGCATCCCCACACGCTGTAAATTTGTGCGCGATGGTAGCACCACATTTTTATAAACCAACGCGCCCGTTTGGTAAGCCGTTACATTACTGGGCGCTTCTTCCAAACGTTTAATAAACTCTGCTTCTAAATTGACATTGCCAATCTGATCCGCCAACTGAATTACACGGCACGCATACTGCATCACTTGCGTTGTTTCAATTCCCGAAATTTCATCGAAGAACCACCCGCAACTGGTGTACATCAACATGGCGTGACGCTGCATCTCCATGATACGCAAAATTCGATTTGCCGAAGCATCGGGCAACGCATGATCTTTGAGAAAATTCTCTATATGTTCATCACTTCGTTTGAGAACAATATTTATATACCCATTGCGCGCCTTCCAGGGGTCGGTAACAACCTTACCACCCTCCTGCACAAAAATTATCTCTACACTATCGCGCAACCAATCTAAGGCATCCCGTAAAGGCTTGCGCCATAGTTGATGATATCCGGGCTTGCCGGAATTACAGCCGCAGTTTTCGCGCCACCGTTCTACGCCATGCACACAACTCCACGAGCTGTCTTCAACAATTTGTGCTTCCTCTTCGGGTGGGCAAAGCTCTAAAAACTGAGCATAGTTGGTAAGCGTTGCCTCCTTGCCCTTCTGAATATCATCCAAACAAAACGCCAATGCCATTTCACCATGCTTATGATGATGACCATACGTTTCGCCATCGGTAGCCACATGCACCAATTGGGGGCCCTTATCCTCCTTATTGAAGGTGCTTATCAAGCGTTCCGCAAAGCGCTTTCCATCATTCAGCAATCCATTAAAAGCAATGCCTTGCGAAATATCGCCTTCATAGAAAAATACGACTATCGATTTTCCGCTTGGTAAATTGCATCGATAGGCTTTGGTGGTGTTTACCGTACGATCATGAACCGCTGTCCATTCAGTACCTCCAATTTTTCGCACAGCCTTTGCCTGGCGTGGCGCGAGAATTGTAAACTTAATATTGTTCTCAGCCAGCACCTCAAGGGTCTCTGTATCCACAGCTGTCTCAGCCAGCCACATTCCTTCCGGCTTCCGCTTAAAGCGATATTCAAAATCACGAATACCCCAACGTATTTGTGTTTCTTTATCGCGGGCATTAGCCAACGGCATAATAATGTGATTGTACACTTGGGCTACCGCAGAACCATGACCTCCAAAATTTAAAAGACTCTGTTTATCGGCCTCTAAAATCGCTTCGTAGGTTTCGGGAGCATAAACCTCCATCCACGAAAGCAACGTTGGGCCGAAGTTGAAACTGATACGCGCATAGTTGTTAACAATATTTTTGATGATCCGAGATTCATCGAGAATACGGGAGGTTGCATTGGGTTCGTAACACTCCGCAGTAATGCGCTCGTTCCAATCATGGTAAGGATGAGCCGAATCTTGAACTTCAATTACTTCCAGCCAGGCATTTTCGCGTGGTGGTTGATAAAAATGACCGTGTATGCAAACGTATTTGTTTTGAGAAATCATTTAGTCGTGAGTCTTGAGATGTTAGTATTGAGTTGGTGGGTATTCAATGGTTAGTAATCGTAAATCAGTAATCAGTAGTCGGTATTCTGTAAATAAGTAAACGGGTATCAAGGCTTCGAACAGCCAGCTTCGGGATCGAGCATCCAGTATCGAACTTCGAGTATTCATCATCCAGCTTCGTGCGTTACTCAATTTCAAATTCTGCTTGTTCTTCATGAAGCTTAAGGACAGAAATACCAAGCGGTGGTAACGTTATCGAAACGGAGTAATCTCTGTTATGAAACTTTACAGGCGTTGTATATAACAAGCCCTGATTAAGAACTCCACTTCCTCCATATTTTGAATCATCCGAATTAAATACTTCTGAATATGTGCCACGATGCGGAACCCCTATGCGGTAAATATGTCGAGTTTCAGGCGTGAAGTTGCAAACTACAATAAGTGCATCTTCCTTTTTCTCTGCCTTCCGCATAAATATCATTACACTGTTCTCACGATCTGAATAATCTACCCATTCAAAACCTCTATCATCAAAAGAATACTGATAGCAAGCAGACTCAGTTTTATAAAATGCATTAAGGTCTTTTATCAATGCTAACACACCCTTATGTCTGTCATGGTCTAATAAATACCAATCGAGGCTGCGATCGTGATTCCATTCGCTGGTTTGCCCAAACTCACAGCCCATAAACAGAAGTTTTGTACCCGGATGCATAAACATATAGGCATACATCAAACGCAGGTTAGCAAACCGTCTCCATTCATCGCCCGGCATGCGTCCCATCAACGAACCCTTTCCATGCACCACTTCGTCATGCGAAAGCGGCAACATGAAACTTTCCGTAAAAGCATACATGATACTAAACGTGATTTCATTTTGATGATACTTACGATGGATCGGATCCTGTTTGAAGTAACTCAACGTGTCGTGCATCCAACCCATCATCCATTTCTGACCAAAGCCAAGTCCCCCTAAGTAGGTTGGCTTAGAAACACCCGGCCATGCCGTTGACTCTTCGGCTATCGTGATTACATCCGGGAAATTTCCATACACAACTTCATTGAATTCTTTTAGGAAGGTAACAGCCTCAATGTTTTCGTTACCGCCATACTCATTGGGTATCCACTCACCTTCCTTGCGGGAATAATCCAAATACAACATAGAGGCTACTGCATCCACACGCAATCCATCGGCATGATAAATCTCTAACCAGAACAAGGCATTGCTGATCAGGAACGATCGTATTTCGGCACGGCCATAATTATAAATGTAACTGCTCCAATCCGGATGAAAACCCTTGCGGGGATCGGCATGTTCATACAAATGCGTACCATCAAATTTATAAAGACCGTGCGCATCACCCGGAAAATGGGAAGGAACCCAATCCAGAATAACTCCGATCTCTGCCTCATGAAAAGCATCCACCAGTTCCATAAATTCCTGAGGCGATCCAAACCGACTGGTGGGTGCAAAATAACCCGTGAGTTGATAACCCCACGAACCAAAGAACGGATGCTCCATCACGGGTAAAAACTCCACATGGGTGAATCCGCTTTCCTTAACGTACTCCACCAATTCAATGGCTAATTCTTTATAGCTCAACGAACGATTTCCATCATCAAATTTTCGTCTCCAACTTCCGGCATGCACTTCATATACGGAATAAGGTTGTGGTTTTCCGGTTTTCTTTTTTCGTTCAGCAAGCCACACCTTGTCACGCCATGTGTAATCATGATCCCAAATAATAGAAGCGGTGTTGGGTGCTATCTCAGCATAGAATGCAAAAGGATCTGCCTTCTCTACAACTTCGCCTGTGTTAGAATGGATGGAATATTTGTATGCCTCACCTTTCCCTATCCCGGCAAAAAAACCTTCCCAAATTCCTGATTCATCCCAACGCGGAGTAAGTTTGTGATCATTGTTGTTCCAACTATTAAAGTTGCCGATAACAGAAACACTGCGTGCATTGGGTGCCCACACGGCAAAGTACGTTCCTTGCTGTTTTTTGAAAGTAGCCAGATGCGCACCAAGCTTTTCGTAAAGTTTAAAATGCTTACCACTTTTAAATAGGTGAATGTCGAAATCTGAAAAGAGGCTAAAGCTTTCTTGTTCTTCAGGTTCAATCTTTGAAACTTTCTTCTTTGCCATCGTACTAATGTAAGTTAAAACATCATGTTATTTACTGAATTGTGACCTAAAAGTCCTCTGTCATCGCAGTTCCAATTCTTAAAGCACTAGTTCTTCTTTTTACGTAGATCCTTTGCCTGAAAATACCGATTCATATGGTAATAAATTCCTCGCAAGGGAATATTTACCCAGTCGGGCCTACTATTCAATTCGTATCCTAACTCATATATTGCCTTTTCAAGCAAATAAGTCCTGATCAATACCTCGTCCTGATCGCCTAATTGACTGCTAAGACCAGAGCGCTCCAGATACGCCCCTATGTAAAATCTACTTACATAGTGCTGCCACTGATCAGCCCATTCCATTAAAAACTCAATATCTTTCTCTCTATAATTTTCATTTAGGATAATTTTTCCAAACGCTGCATAGTGGAACGAGCGCATCATACCGGCCACATCCTTCAAAGGATTTTTCTTAAGTCTGCGTTCGCCAAAACTAAACCCAGGTTCGCCTTCAAAATCAATAATCACAAAATCCTTCCCCGTAAAGAGTATTTGACCTAAGTGAAAATCGCCATGAATACGCGTTTTGATAGCTGTAATTTTAGTTTGATGTACTTCGCTAAAGCACTCCATTACATCATCCTCCATTGCCAATACTTTTTTAGCAAGCACTTGGGTTTCATCATTGAGTTTACCGAGGGATTGCTCCAGTAATCGGAAGCGATCGCGCGTCAGTTTACGCAAAGCGGAATATAGCGAGCGCTGATAATTGTTATTGAAATACTCTGGTGCAAATGCCGGATTTGTTTTGTCTGAGGCAAGCGCCAAATGCATTTCGGCTGTCCGTTGTCCTAAGCGCACTACGCGTTCATAAAAACCACGTCCAATAAACTCTTGAATTAACTCCGGTGCTTCTTCAAATTTAATAGACGCTTTGTTGATCAGCGGAGGTAGTTTCTCTTTTTTGGCCTTTGCCATTACCCGTTCATAGAATCTACCTACTGAATCAATTGTCATTACCCATGAGTCGCCCTGATTTTCTACTTTTTCTTGTAGCAAGCCAAACACCATGGTCTTTCCATCATTATCGCGGTACTCCACACTACCTGCATATTTAGGAGCGTTTCTAAATGAGGTATTCTCTGAAAGGAATCGTACAATTTCAAGATCAGGATTTATCTCTTGTTCTATTTTACGATAGAATTTAAAGAAGTATTGATCGTTGTATATGATTGCCGTATTGCTTTGATCCGCTTTTAAAATTTTAGAATCAATCTTTTGCGAGTTCAATTTAGTAAATACACTGCTATTGAATTCAAGGGTACCTTCGTCATCCTTTATCCGCACTTTGCGATCCATGCTGGCAAACATAAAATCGCGGAAGCCTTTGTGATAACTGCTATCTAAAATAAAACCAACCTTACCTTGAATATCGGCACGACACACCACGCTTTGCGCAGTGTATTCAACCTTATCAAAAATATTATCGGAAGGAACAAAACACATAGGAAGAAAGTACAGCTCGGGTAACCGTTGCACATAATGCACTTCAATAATGGTAAGGTAATGCATCTCACCATCCGCCTTAAGCGGAATCACTTTATTGATACTGATTTTATTGATAGCCCGTGCCTTCCCGCCAAACCAACGGCACTTCTTCATAAAAGGCTGAAGAATTTTTCGCTCTAATACGCGCGTGTCATTGTAGTTTGAAAACGCTCGCTCCCAGGAGAGATCGGATTTGAAAAGAAACAATTCATTAGAACTTCCATTCTGTTCCTTCTTGTCGCTAACATCTGCCTGAAACCAAAAATATCCATACGGGCCAACGGTAATAGAATAATCACCAGCGCCCACATTCATAAATCGATTTTGACTAAACACTTCGGTTATATCACAATCCTTAAATTCCTTTAGAGCAAGCGTAGTGGCTTGTGAAAACTGCGATAGGTTTGCCACTACAATGATATTTTCCTTTTCATGCGTTCGCACAAAACTTAATATCTTGGAGTTTGAGCTCTCAATAAATTTCAAATCACCCCGACCGAAAACATCCAATCTCTTTCTCATTGCAATTACATTCCGCATCCACCACATAAGTGAAGAGGGATTCTCTTCTTGTGTTGCCACATTGATAGCTTCATACCGATACTCAGGATCACGAACAACGGGCAAATAGAGTTTTTGAGGATTAGCGGTTGAAAACCCCGCATTGCTATTCATATTCCACTGCATGGGAGTTCGTACTCCAAAACGATCCCCTAAATAAATATTATCACCCATTCCAATTTCATCGCCATAATAAAGCACGGGCGTGCCGGGTAGTGAAAACAAAATGGTATACAATAATTCAATCTTCCTTCTATCATTATTCAACAAAGGCGCAAGTCTGCGTCTGATACCAATGTTATGTTTTGTAGCCGGATCATTCGCGTAGGCTTTAAAGAGATAATCTTTTTCTTCCTCCGTTACCATTTCCAATCCTACTTCATCATGATTTCGTAAGAACAATGCCCACTGACTATTGGGAGGAGTTGATGGCGTTTGTTCCAAAATATCAATGATTGGATAGGCATCTTCCGTTCTCAAGCCCAAGTATAGGCGTGGCATTAACGGATAGTGAAAATTCATGTGGCATTCTTTTCCATCGCCAAAATATTCAGCAGCATCTTCGGGCCATAAGTTTGCCTCTGCAATTAAAACCCGATCGTCATAATGTTTATCGATGTGGCTGCGAACTCGTTTCAGGAAGGCATGTGTTTGCGGAAGATTCTCACAACTGGTTCCTTCTTCTTCAAACAAAAAAGGAACAGACGCAAGTCTAAAACCATCCACTCCCATTTTCATCCAAAAATCAATCACTTTAATTATTTCCAGTTGCACCTCCGAGTTTTCAAAATTCAATTCAGGTTGATGCCGATAATACCGATGCCAGAAATAAGCTTTAGCTTCATTATCCCACGCCCAGTTCGATGATTCCTCATCCGTAAACATTACGCGTGCTTCCTTATACTTGTTAGTGGTTTCACTCCACACATAGTAATCTTTATAGCGTGAGCCTGCACGTGCCTTGCGGGATTTTTGAAACCAGGGGTGTTGATCGGAGGTGTGATTAAGTACGAGTTCAGTGATTACTTTTATCCCCCTGCGATGGGCTTCCTTCAAGAATAATTTAAAATCCGCCAGTGTTCCATAGTCGGGATGAATATCACAATACTCGGTGATGTCGTACCCATCATCTTTTAAGGGAGATGGAAAAAAAGGTAACAGCCAAAGCGTATTAATTCCAAGATCCTCCAGATAATCCAGTTTCTGAATCAAGCCTTGAAAATCGCCAATGCCATCATTATTGCTATCGAAAAAAGCGCGCACACTTAGTTCATAAATGATTGCATCCTTAAACCAAAGGGGATCTGTTTTTGGTGCGGCCATAGTTACATATTTGACTCGTGTACGGTTAACTTAAATAAATGAAAAGGCATTTTATTTGGATTGAGATCAACAAAATTCCACTCTTGTGTCCAAGTGTAATGTTCATCCGTAATCAAGTCATGAAGCTTGATGTTAATCTTGCTTCCTATTCGAAGTTTTTCCTTTGGTAATTGAATGTATCCATTTTGTCCATTGTTGGGATCAAGATTGACAACCACTAAAATGATATTCGATAAATCGTCCGTTGCTTTCAGATAGGCAACAATCTGATTATTTTCGATGGCACAAAATTGTGTATTCCATGTTGATTGAAGCGCTGCATTTTGTTTTCGGATTTTATTGAGCAGACTCATAATATCCGTCATGCGATTAGTACGCTTCCAATCATAATGACGCACCTCATACTTTTCGGAATTATAATATTCTTCTTTCCCAGTTAATGGAGTATTCTCATAAAATTCATACGATGGACCATATACCCCATAATTGGATGAAAGCGTGGCGGCAAGTGCGTATCGTAAAATAAAAATATTCTCACCTTGATGTTGTAATTGATACGGAAGTATATCAGGGGTATTGGGCCAGAAGTTTGGCCGGAAATAATTTCGTGAAGGGCCATTTACTAAACCCGTTACATACTCAATCAATTCTTGTTTGGATGTTCGCCACGTAAAGTATGTATAGGATTGTGTGAACCCAACCTTACCCAACGAATCCATAATCTTTGGTCGCGTGAATGCTTCGGCCAGGAAGATTGTGTCGGGATGAACCTTCTGCACTTCCGCAATAACCCACTGCCAGAATGGAATTGGTTTCGTGTGTGGATTGTCCACTCTAAAAACAGAAACACCCTGTTCAATCCAAAAGATGAAAACGGATTTTAGTTCTTCCCAAAGTTCTTTCCAATTATCGTTTTCAAAATTAAACGGATAAATGTCCTGGTATTTTTTAGGTGGGTTTTCTGCATACTGAATGGTTCCATCGGGTCGTTGCTTAAACCATTCCGGATGTTCCTTTACGTAAGGATGATCGGGTGCGCATTGAAACGCTATGTCCATCGCGAGATCAATTCCTAACTTCTTTGCTTCACCAATTAATTTTTTAAAATCCTCTAAGGTTCCTAATGCAGGCAACACCGACTTATGCCCCCCTTCATCGCTACCAATAGCCCAGGGTGAACCAGGCTCACCTTTTTCGGCCCGCACATTATTATTCTTTCCTTTTCTATTAATTTTTCCAATCGGGTGAATGGGAGGAAAATATAATACATCAAATCCCATTGCTGCAATACGTGGAAGTAATCGTATACAATCCTGAAATGTGCCATGCTTGCCCGATTCTAATGAAGCCGAACGCGGAAAAAATTCATACCACGCTGAGAAGTTTGCCTTTGCATACTCCACCTGAATCTTTATAACTTCTTGCAGTTCTGTTTCATTTTCCTTGAGTGGATTTGCATGAACGAGTGACGCGAAATCATCACCCAGCACTAAATCAATTGCATATTGATTATTTCCTGCTTTTTCAAGTCTTGTAACACTACTTTGCAAATCGGGATTTAACGCAGCTAACTTTTGAAGGAAAATAATCCCTTCCATTAATTCCACTTTCACATCCACTTTGGCGGCTGCTTTCTTTTTAAAACCATCGTACCACGTTTCGAAATGATCGATCCACGCATGGATGGTGAAAACATAAATACCGGTTTCCATCACATAGAAAGAAGCACTCCACTCATCGTTATAGGTAGGTTGTAACTCAACTTTCTCCCAAGTCTTGGCGCCCTGTTTCTTATAGAGAACCTCAGCTCGGATATGATCATGACCATCACCAAAGATAGATGCCGTTACAGTAACACTTTCTCCTACGGTTCGCTTGGCCATGTACAAACCATTATCAACCACCGGCTGAACATTTTCAATTATAACTCTCGATTTGCCTGTAATCATCTATCAATAATTTTACTCTAGTATAGTTGCTCGCAAAGACGCAAAGAACGCAAAGAAATGTTTGAGGTGAGCCGTTCTTTGTTTTGCATACTTTTCAAAATTCAATTACTTCCATTCTAAAACTTCAAAACCAAATTATCCTTTGCGTGAATAAGACTCTACTTAAACACAACCGATGCATAGGCTGGTATTACCCATGCCTTGCCATCTTTATTTATTTTCCCCATGGAAACAAAATCGACTTCTTTAAACTTTGACAACTCATTTTCAAGCAGCAATGTAATTTCTACATCCGAAACGTTGTGAACTATTAATCTCTCTTCCGTATCCTCCTTCCGAATAAAACTTACCAACTCCCGGATGTTAAGATTAGTATTTTCGATGCTTCCGTATGTAAGTGCTTTACTTGAATTTCTATAGTGAATGAAATTTTTGTAGAAATTATATAAAGAGGTAGGATCGTTTTTTTGGATCGCTAATGGAGTTACCGTTTGGTCTGTACTATAGGTTGGCTTTTCCCAGGAGGTTTGCATCTTATCCGTTGTGCCGGCATCCCAAATAAAGGGCTCTCGAATAAGTTCATCAGGTTTTACTCCTTTCATTCCTATCTCTTCGCCATAATAAATGTAGGGAGTGCCGGGTAACGTGAGCAAGATACCTGCAGCCACACGCGCCTTATCTGTATTGTTGCCTAACTCATTAAGAATTCTGTTCTGATCGTGGTTTTTAAGAAAGGTTGCATCAATGTATTCACGTGTGCTTGTGTGATAAAAATCATTGATCGATTTATAAGTGCTGATTAATCCGACCGTATCTTTTCCTGCTTTTACCACCGAAGTAATGGCATAGCCCATATCGAAATTAAAAAGTGCAGGCAGCCCTTTGAGATAAGGCGCAACATCTTTTGCGTTGCTCCACACCTCGCCTACCAAATAAACATCCGGCTTAATCTTTTGCATCTCCTCCCTAAACCAAATCCAAAATGCATGGTTATCCGTGGCTCTTTCGGTGGGGTAAATATGCTTGGCTGCATCTAATCGAAAGCCATCCACCTTCATATCGGCTAACCAATATTTTCCAATCTCAACAAACTCTTCTTTTACTTTGGGATTATCAAAATTCAGATCGGGCATGCCGCCCCAGAAGAAACCATAATAATGATCGGATACCGTATCTCCATTTACCGGATGCCATTGGGTGATGTTGTCAGAATCTAAAGAGACTTCCTTCTTTGAAATTTGATGCCGAACAGAATCTTTATTAGCCCACACATAATAATCCCTGTAAGGACTTTTCTTATCGCTTGATGCACTCTTAAACCAAGGATGCCCGGAGCCTGTGTGATTTAAAATCAGATCGACCAATATTTTTATACCTCTTTTATGCGCTTCCTCCACTAACTTTTTAAAATCTTCCTGGGTTCCATATTCAGGATCAACGGCTTTGTAATCGGTAACATCGTATTTATGATACGTAGGTGAAGGCATGATGGGCATCAACCAAATTCCGCCTACGCCCAGATCTTTCAAATAATCTAATCGCGAGGTGAGTCCATTAAAATCACCAATTCCATCACCATTGCTATCGGCAAACGAACGAACAAACACTTCATAGTTTACTCCATAGGGCCAACGCGTAATATTTTCTTCTTTCTTCTCACACGAAAGAAGAATTAGAATAAATAGGAACGATGTTATTCTTTTCATTGCTTGATCTTAAAAATATAAGCCGTATGGGGAAACATATCCACTTCAAATGTGTATGAGCTATCCAGACCTATGTCAGTACCACTTCGTAACAAATCACGACCTATGTAAACCTTATCTGATTGCATCTCAAACGCTCGAATAACTTCTTCCGAAAGTTTTATCTTGATACGCACAGGCTTCTCTTCAAAACTTGAAAGTATCACTAATCGCTCCTCTCCCGAAACACGTGCAAAAACATGAACGCGATCTGAAATAGTTTTCTTGTTGCTGATTAAATGCTGTAAGGTCATAATAGTCTCCATCAACGATAGCCCTATTACTTGACGCAAAGGTGAGAACATCACTATAGAACTGACGCAATTGTTTTTGATCGGGACTCAACCCTCCTCCATCAAACTTTCCACCATTCATCCATTTCTGATGTTCGGGTACACCCCAATAATCGTAAATAGTTGTTCGTCCATCATCACCTCCAAAGCCTTCACTTCCATCCCCGGGCTCACCTACTTCCTGTCCAAAGTAAATCATCATGGGGCCACGATCGATCATAGCACTGATTACCAATGCAGGTGTAGCTTTCCAATAATCACCCGCGAAAGCAGGTGATGCAATTCGCTGTTCATCATGATTCTCTAAAAAGTGAACCATGTTTTGATTAATTCCCAAAAGACTCTTTTGAATGACATCAACATCTTTTGGGTTTGCTTTCTTATTGATTACTAACCGAAGTGTATCATACAACTGAACTTTGTCGTATAAAAAATCGAAGCGACCCGTTTGAATGTAATTTTTGTATTGAGCGGGATTATAGATTTCGGCAATAAAAATTATTTCAGGATTCACCGCTTTAACTTGGGGGATCGCCCAGTTCCAAAACTCAACAGGCACCATTTCTGCCATATCGCATCGAAAGCCATCTACTTTTTTATTGGCCCAAAACACCAGAATGTCTTTCATCTTTTCCCATGTATTGGGAATGGGGTCAAAGTGGTTTGATCTTCCGTTCTGAATATCAACTCCATAATTCAATTTAACCGTTTCAAACCAATCGTCTATGGAAGGCGTTGCAGAGAATTGATCATTACCAGTGGCCTTTGCTGGATCCTCAACAAACTTTTTGTCTTTAGTGGGGAAAGGATTTGATCCCAAAGAATTATAGCGTGCCGGGGGGTGAAATTCTTCACCCGGCAAATAATAAAAGTTGTTAGAGGCTTTAAAGGAAACTGTGTTGTCATCTTCTACACCTAAATCTTTAACACCAGCAGGCTTACCATCACTCGCATAAACTCGAGCCACATGATTAGGCACAAAATCAATTATCACTTTCATTTCCTGAGCGTGGGTGCGATCGATCAATTGCTCAAACTCCGCCATGCGGTTTTTGATATCATTCGCCAAATCAGGATTTACATCGTAATAATCTTTGATAGCATAAGGTGAACCCGCCCGACCCTTCACAACATCTGCATCGTCTAACGGAATTCCAAACTCAGAATTATCGGTTAGTGTTGCATGTTCAAGAACTCCCGTGTACCAAACGTGAGTTATACCAAGTTCCTTAATTCCTTTAAGAGCCGTTTCATTGATATCGTTAAATTTACCAACTCCGTTTTCGTCAAGGGTTCCATACACTTTGTTGGTAGTATTTTGATTACCAAACAAACGAGTCATCATCTGGTAGATGATTATCTTTTTTTCCTGGCCTGCCATAGGAGTTTCTGGAATTTTTTCTTTAGGCGAGGTACACCCTAGAAATGTGATTAAAGAGAGAAAATACAGTTTTTTCATTCTCTTAAAGGTAATTAATTACCATACTCGTACCAACAGGTTCATAAATTTGATGCTGACAAAGATTCAGATAAAAACAGCAACCGATTGAGATTGCTTTTTGGAAGCATTGATTTATTTACGGGATGTAAAAAAATGGAACCCTAATGCGACAAGGCAAATCACCAGCCCCAAACACTCACGTGTTTCTTCAATGTAGAGATTTTGCATTTTAGCTAAGTCATCAAATAACAAGGCCCGATCCGGAGAATGAAACCATTCTAAGGTACCCGGAATCAGAAACATAGCATAGACCAAATACAGACCAGCCGTAATACCAATCCAAAGTTTGTTATACCTCTTCAAAAATCCCATTACGGAAAGCGCCACCATGTTTAGGTAAATCAAAATCCAGATCAAGGGATCGGGATCATTGATTTGCAAGGCAGCAAATGAAAGAAACATAAGTGCAAGAATGGTATGGATGATTTTCATAACATTTTGATTTAAAAAATTGCTCCTGCTATCGTGGCTGTCATCATGGTTGCCAATGATGCCGCTACCATGGCCCTCAATCCTAGTTTAGATAAATCACCTTGCCGATTGGGTGCCATTCCTCCTATTCCTCCTATTTGAATAGCTATTGAACTGAAGTTAGCGAATCCGCAAAGCGCATAGGTTGAAATGCGGATGGATTTTTCACTCAGAACTCCTGATGCTTTAAGACTAGCAAGATCCAGATAAGCCACAAACTCATTGATCACCATCTTCTGTCCTAATAAGCTACCCACATACAATGATTCGTCCCAACTTACCCCAATGCAAAATGCAAACACCCGGAAGACTTGCCCTAAAATATACTGCAAAGAAAATCCCTGATACGTTCCATTTGTACTTTGAACTACAAAATCATTGAGCCCGGTATAAGCCCCAATAAAATCAACCAGAATCCAATTGATAGCATAGATAACTGCAATGAATGCGAGTAACATAGCTCCAATGTTCAATGCTAGCTTTAAACCATCAGCTGCTCCTGTTGCTATTGCATCGATTAGATTAACACCAATCTTGCTTTTACTCACAACCAGACTCCGATCAATCTTTTCATGTTCTGTTTCCGGCATGAATAATTTAGCTAGTACAATTGCAGCAGGGGCATTCATGATGGATGCACTCAACAAATAAGTTGCAAACTTGGATTGCTGCACCGGATCACCTCCACCAAGAAATGAAACATAGGCTCCCAACACACTTCCTGCTATGGTAGCCATTCCTCCCACCATTAAACAATTCAGTTCCGACTTGGTCATCCGGTCAATGAACGGTCTCACCAGCAAAGGCGCTTCTGTTTGGCCCATAAACACATTGGCTGCTGCCGATAAGCTTTCAGCACCTGATAAACGCATGGTGCGTGCCATGATCCAGGCAAAACCAAAAACAATTTTTTGAAGTATCCCCAAATAATATAATCCTGCGGTGACTGCAGAGAAAAAGATAACGGTTGGCAATGCCTGAAAGGCAAAGAGAAAGCCCAGATTATGTTTTATAGTCGCATCCCCAGAGCTGTTTTTTGCCAAGTCTCCATACAGAAACTCTGCGCCTTTAGCAGCAAAACTCAAAAAGGTAACAAACTTTTCACTTACATATCCAAATGCAACTTGTGCAAATTCGACTTTGCCAATAATCAAACCAATTACAAGTTGGATGGTTATTCCTATGAGAACTAGTCTCCAATCTACAGCTCTGCGGTTGCCAGAAAGTAAATAGGCTATGGCAATGATAAAGATGATACCGAGCAGCCCACGCAAATAATCCATGTAGAGTTTCTTTTTAGTTGCGCTTGCTTAGTTCATCGCGAATTTTTGCAGCCCGCTCATAATCTTCTTTATCGATGGCATCTTTAAGAAGATCGTTTAATTTTTCTATTGAGTAGTTCTTGTAATCCTCGCTGCTGCCTGACTTGCGAGCGGATTCTTTCTTCACCTTTGTCTTTGGCTCAGGCTTTATCTCTGCTTTTTCATCTTCCTCCTCCTGATCGGTGAGTACAATCCCCGCTTCGGCTAAAATTGATTCATAGGTATAGATAGCTGCATCAAAGCGAAGTCCAATAGCAATAGCATCCGAAGGCCGGGCATCTATTTCTGTTTTCTTCAATCCATCGGTACATACAATCTTGGCAAAGAAAACTCCTTCCTTTAAATCAGAAATAATAATCTCATCCACATGAAAATGAAATGAGTTCGAAAATGATTTGAACAAATCATGGGTCATTGGGCGATTGGGGATGATTTTCTCAATCTCAATCGCGATGGCTTGCGCCTCAAACATGCCAATAATAATGGGGAGCCTGCGGTTGCCTTCTGTCTCGCCTAACACGAGTGCAAAAGATCCAGTCTGTGATTGACTGGAGGAAAGTCCGAGTATTTCAAGTTTTATCTTCTTCAACGTAGGCACAGAAAATTGAAATTATAAAAAAAGTAATGAAACCCAACCATACTCTATAGATTGCTTTTTTGTTATCCGTTCGCAGCTTTTATAGCTGCTGTTAGTTTTGGAACTACATCGAATGCATCGCCAACGATACCATAATCAGCTGCTTTGAAAAAGGGTGCATCCGCATCTTTATTAATCACTACAATACATTTCGATGAATTCACTCCGGCTAAATGTTGGATAGCCCCAGAAATTCCAATAGCGATATATAATTGTGGTGCTACTTTAACTCCGGTTTGACCAACGTGCTCATGGTGCGGTCTCCAACCCATATCAGAAACAGGTTTGCTACGGCCCGTAGCAAACCTGTTTCTGATATGGGTTGGAGACCGCACCATGAGCACGTTGGTCAAACCGGAGTTAAAGTGGCGCCACAATTATATATCGCCATTGGAATTTCTGGGGCTATCCAACATTTAGCCGGAGTGAATTCATCGAAATGTATTGTAGTGATTAATAAAGATGCCGATGCACCCTTCTTTAAGGCAGCTGATTATGGTATTGTAGGCGATGCATTCGATGTAGTTCCAAAATTAACAGCAGCTATAAAAGCTGCGAACGGATAACAAAAAAGCAATCTATAGAGTATGGTTGGGTTTCATTACTTTTTTTATAATTTCAATTTTCTGTGCCTACGTTGAAGAAGATAAAACTTGAAATACTCGGACTTTCCTCCAGTCAATCACAGACTGGATCTTTTGCACTCGTGTTAGGCGAGACAGAAGGCAACCGCAGGCTCCCCATTATTATTGGCATGTTTGAGGCGCAAGCCATCGCGATTGAGATTGAGAAAATCATTCCCAATCGCCCAATGACCCATGACTTGTTCAAATCATTTTCGAACTCATTTCATTTTCATGTGGATGAGATTATTATTTCTGATTTAAAGGAAGGAGTTTTCTTTGCCAAGATTGTATGTACCGATGGATTGAAGAAAACAGAAATAGATGCCCGGCCTTCGGATGCTATTGCTATCGGACTTCGCTTTGATGCAGCTATCTATACCTATGAATCAATTTTAGCCGAAGCGGGGATTGTACTCACCGATCAGGAGGAGGAAGATGAAAAAGCAGAGATAAAGCCTGAGCCAAAGACAAAGGTGAAGAAAGAATCCGCTCGCAAGTCAGGCAGCAGCGAGGATTACAAGAACTACTCAATAGAAAAATTAAACGATCTTCTTAAAGATGCCATCGATAAAGAAGATTATGAGCGGGCTGCAAAAATTCGCGATGAACTAAGCAAGCGCAACTAAAAAGAGACTCTACATGGATTATTTGCGTGGGCTGCTCGGTATCATCTTTATCATTGCCATAGCCTATTTACTTTCTGGCAACCGCAGAGCCGTAGATTGGAGACTGGTTCTCATAGGAATCACCATCCAACTTGTAATTGGTTTGATTATTGGCAAAGTCGAATTTGCACAAGTTGCATTTGGATATGTAAGTGAAAAGTTTGTTACCTTTTTGAGTTTTGCTGCTAAAGGCGCAGAGTTTCTGTATGGAGACTTGGCAAAAAACAGCTCTGGGGATGCGACTATAAAACATAATCTGGGCTTTCTTTTTGCCTTTCAGGCATTGCCAACCGTTATCTTTTTCTCTGCAGTCACCGCAGGATTATATTATTTGGGGATCCTTCAAAAAATTGTTTTTGGTTTTGCCTGGATCATGGCACGCACCATGCGTTTATCGGGTGCTGAAAGTCTATCGGCAGCGGCCAATGTGTTTATGGGCCAGACGGAAGCACCTTTGCTGGTGAGAC
>CAWBCB010000131.1:0-28707 GCA_963787095.1 uncultured Cytophagales bacterium
ATGGACTAGGCGCTATCGTGAACAACGCGAACATGAAGAGTCAGGCGCTGCTCAATACCGCGCTAAATGCCTATTTTGAAGGTCGCTATGCTGCTGCAGAAAAAGCTGCCGTGCATGCTATGGAACTGGAGAAAAGCTTCTTCTTCGCATTCCATACTCGCCGCGAGTTCGGCACATGAGTTACGTGAATATCAAAAGCGCGATGAATATCTGACTTTGGCACAAGGCAAGGATGTGGGCGACAGCACCATGTCCGCCCCACGGCGATATCATGATGCGCTTTATGTCGATGAACACCAACCTCAGGGTGACATTGGACGCCTTGCAGGCCTTGCGTGTCACCGGAGTCAAAAGCCATCTGGGTGTATTGTCGCTGGAGCTCAAAAGCAGCAGCAGGCCGGACACTGGGATGAGGTGTTGGATATCGTCCAGCAATTGAAAGCGCGACAAGCGATAGATATGACGGTCGCCGCACAACTGCGTCAGCAGGCCTATCTCGAAAGTTTGCGTGCGCAGCAGAGCGCTGTAGCGCTAGGGTATCTGGTGCAGCGCATTCCCGCCGAATACTTGCGCCGTACCAAAGATGCAGCGAGCCAGCGGCGCGTGCGTTACTCAAGTTTGCCGACAACCACGGCCGTGGCCTGAGTTGGTTGCGTGCAATTCAGTATTCTCGCCGCCACCGAGACGGGCTGTCGCAACCTGTCTGGGCGGCGTTTCTCGGCCCGGACCGATCGTGACCGCGTGACGCTAATCCAGCGCCTCGCCCGGCTCGTCGCAGCGTACCGCGTTGGTGTGTCCTGAGAGCAGACCGTCGCCAGCAGGTCGCTGAGGCGGCCCGCAATGCCGGTTTGCCCTGCCCCGAGCGTCTCGGTTCCATTTTAGCGATACGGCTCAACTTCTTAATAAATGATTTTATGATCAACGATCTTTTGATATTGGTAAGCAGTGAAATCCGAGGCTTGGCGCATAAGCTGGAATCACGAAGCAGTTTCCATCTATCCATCTGGCCGACTGGGGCGGAGCACATTGGAATAGGTGTCAAGCGGCACCAAAACTTAGCCTTGGGCAACACCCGGGGGACCATCGTCAAATGGAATTGCTGAGCGAAAAAGAACTTTATTTCAAATTGGCTTTTGTAGTAGGTGAAGTAAAAGCGCAAGCTATATCAAAGCGACTGATGCAACACAACGGGTACAAATTGTTGTGCAGCGAAAGTGGCTACTGGTTTTGGGTGATTTGAACACGCTCTGCTACAGCAAGCAGCCAGTCATTTTTTAGATACCTCCAAATACTTACGAATTGAACCTATTTCTTACAAAACTGCTAACCCATGAACTGAAGCACGGATCAGAGATAGGACAATAATTAAAAAAACCAATTTCTTATTTTACTCATAGTCAAAAAGCTGGATCAGCAGCATGGTATTTCGCACCAATCACAATAGTACATATCAATTTAGTGAAGCAGAAAGGTTTTTATGGAATAATCTTCAGGAAGCTTTTCCTGGTGAATCGCAAAATCCACTCAGTTGCATTCGGCTGCCGGTGGTCACGAAGCGTAGAAAAATTGCGATGGCAGATTTGAGCGCACCAGGGACCAGGTGTTTGGAAGCGATTTCTGAATCTGAGATCACCGAAATTTTGTTACGGTTTCTTCTAGTCAGTGTGTTCTGCTACTTTTACCAGTGCTCGGACAGCAACTACTTGCAGAACAGCCGGGAGCCATGTTAGATCCTTCAAATCTTTGGCTTACAGAGCATCAATATGCGCAATGCGGGGATTTAGCGCGCGCTCACAACAATTTCAGGCAATGCGCCACCAATTGGACGAAGATCACCCGGGTGCATGATTTTCGCATCCGCACCTATCGCGAAAAATTTGAATTGCCATAGAGGCCGCCTCCGGCCGCACGATTTGTAAATTGATTACTGGAACACGGTATCGTGCCCTTCGAAGCAATTTCTTTTATAGGTAATAATGCTCGTGGATGGCACGATGCCTGGACTGATACGTGGGTGATTGAGAAGAAAAATGAAAAATCAGTATGTTTATTTAGCCGAATATTTAGACTTATTATTCACCTTAGTAATAGTTCTTCCTTTTTAAACTGTAACACTTCTATGCTGCGATTTATGTTGGCTTCCCTCTTGGCCTTTTAGTGGATTGAGCATGCGCAACACTATTTAAAGATAAGGCCAAGAGGGAAGCCAACATAAATCGCAGCATAGAAGTGTTACAGTTTAAAAGGAAGAACTATTACTAAGGTGAATAATAAGTCTAAATACTTCGGCTAAATAAACATACTGATTTTTCATTTTCTTCTCAATCACCCACGTATCAGTCCAGGCATCGTGCCATCCACGAGCATTATTACCTATAAAAGAAATTGCTTCGAAGGGCACAATACCGTGTTCCAGTAATCAATTTACAAATCGTGCGGCCGGAGGCGGCCTACTATGGCAATTCAAATTTTTCGCGATAGGTGCGGATGCGAAAATCATGCACCGGGTGATCTTCGTCCAGTTGGTGGCGCATTGCCTGAAATTGTTGTGAGCGCGCAATACCCACATTGGCATTGCCTGAGGCAGAGTATAATACTGTAAGCCAAACGGATCGGCCAAAGATTGAAGAATCTAACATGGCTCCCCGCTGTTGCCGAATGGTGCGAGTAAGTTGCTGTCCGAGCACCGATTCGTAAAAGTAGCAGAACACACTGCCCGGACTAAAAGAACCCGTAAACAAAATTTCGGTGATCTCAGATTCAGAAATCGCTTCCAACAGCTCGTCTGGTGCGCTCAAATCTGCCATCGCAATTTTTCTACGCTTCATAAACTCTAGGGCAGCCGATGGACTGAGTGGATTTTGCAATTCGCCAGGAAAAGCTTCCTGAAGATTATTCCATAAAAACCTTTCTGCTTCTATATTGATATGTACTCTGTGATTGGTGCGAAATACCATGCTGCTGAGAATCAGCTTTTGACTATCGGCTGAAATAAGATCGTTTTTAATTATCTGCTTATCTCTGATCAGTATTTCGTTCATGGGTTAGCGGTTTTGTAAGAAATCAGTTCATTCGTAAGTATTTGGAGGTATCTAAAAAATGACTGGCTGCTTCCTGTAGCAGAGCGTGTTCAATCACCCCAAAACCAGTAGCCACTTCGCTGCACAACAATTCTACCCGTTGTGTTTGCATCAGTCGCTTTGATATAGCTTGCGCTTTTACTTCACCTACTACAAAAGCCAGTTTGAAATAAAGTTCTTCACTCAGCAATTCCATTTGACGATGATTGCCCGGGTGTTGCCCAAGGCTAAGTTTTGTGCCGGTCTCTTTTAACACCTGTCCAATGTGCTCCAGCAAGTCGGCCAGATGGATGCGGTCGAAACTGCTTCGTGATTCCAGCTTATGCGCCAAGCCTCGGATTTCAGTACCGATATTCAAAAGATCGTTGATCATAAATCATTTATTAAGAAGTTGAGCCGTATCGCTAAAATGGTTGGCTGCTTCATCCAACAGCACGAGTTCGCGCAAGTCAATAATTCCCAAGGTTAGTTCGCGGTGTAGCCCTGCCATACGGTGCATTTGATCCAGCTTATCAGAAAGTGAGCGAGCATGTTGGATACCCAACACAGGGTGCAGATGATGATACAATTCCTTACTGAGTAATTCCAGCCGGGCACAATTGTCTTCCGGAAAATCACCGAGGGTAAGTTTGTCGAACGTGTCTTTTACCACTCCTCCTATATAGGTAAGGGTATCGGCAAGGGCATGCCGTTCATCACCAGGCAGTTTATTGAGGGTGGTGGAAAAATAAAAAATTTCCCGACTGGAGCGCAGGATGTCAATAATCAGCGCCATTGACACGCGCCTGTGCGTAAATACTTGGGGGGATTGGAGTGATTCGTTTAGCATACCGCTAAGGTGGCATGGCTGGGAGATCAAAATCAAGGGTATTTTCCCCCGAAAAAGGGGGGTAAATCCCCGGTAAATTCGGGGGAAATCCCCGTATCATGTTTAAAATGAATTGCTCATCTTTGAACGTGAGTGTATTTTTTTACCCATAACCAAAAAAAGTATGGCAACAACAGTAGAGGCATTCAAATTTGTTTTCTCGGCAGCCGACATGCAAAAATTGCTAGATACCAAGCCGGACAAGGTGGTGTGCGTTGTAAGCATAGAAGAAGAAACAACCGTTGATGGTAGAAAGGTAGGTGCCCTGAAGATTATTGGTCGAGGGTCGCAGTTGCAACAAAATGCCGGAGATGGATTTGAGATTGAGGGTTGTCCGATTCCCCCATGCCATGAGGGATTTCCATGAAAAATGGAATCTTTTTGCTTATTTACAGTTTGTAACCTGTACTTATTTATATGGGTGTATTGTAGCTGAGCGAACGGTGATGATGCACCATGTATAAAGATGATGGATTCGAGATTAAGAGTGGTTCCCTTCCCTGCATGAAAATTGAATTATATATACTAGTGTCAAGGCCCTTCATGAATCAGAAACAGTTTGAAATTTTATTAGACTTATCTTGATAGTTAATGAGAGTAACTTATTTAGTTTCCTTTCTTCTTGAGTCAATTTCGTTTCTTCTTATTCTTATTGCCATTGTACTTTACTTGCACACCTATGGTAATCAGTTTAGGTATAAGGTACTTGCAACGTATTATCTCCTTGGGTTAATAACCCTGGTGTTTACCCTGTACGCAAAGCCTAACATTTATCTATACGGGTATATGTACTTACTAACTGGTGTAGGGGTAAGTCTCTATTTCTTTTTCTTATTAGGATCAAATAAGAAAAGCTGGTTAATGCTACTCTCTGGTCTCATCACCATTTTATATTATCTATACGAGCGGTTTTTAGTTGGTGGTAATCTGTTATTCCCAAGCATTGGTTATGTAATTGTTTCTATTTGCATTATACTCAATGTCTTTGTTTATTTCTACGAATTGATGACTCATGTGAATGAAGAATCTTTATTGCGAAATTTCGATTTTTGGTTTGTCTGCTCACAATTGATGTATCATCTGGGTGCCTTTGCTATCTTCTTAACGTATAACAAGCTCACATTAAAAATTCTACCAACAGAACTCTACTCGAATGAAAATCGAGCATTACTCACTTATCTATGGGGAGGTCATAACATTCTTTTATTTGTAAGCAGCCTTATAATTTGGGTTGGAGTTCTCTGGATCGTCTATAAAAACAAATCTCAGAACAGTAATCAAACGGTTGCCTCCAAGAATCGCTCATAAAGTGCAGTTTACTTACCTCCCTATGGTGAGTTCGTAATGTTATCCTTATTTTAGGGAATCAGTTTGGCTTTATGAACAGTTTATCGCAGGAAGTAACTCTTATTGTCATTGGCTGTGGCTTCTTTTTGCTGGTGGCCATTGGTATCATTATCCTCATTCTCATCTACCAGAAAAAGCAATTGCGATTCATCTACGAGAAAAAAGAGCTGCAAGGCCAATATACCGAAGAATTGTTGAAAACCAGGCTCGAAACTCAGGAGCAAACATTAAACATGTTGAGTAAGGAAATTCATGATAACATTGGCCAGCTACTGAATAGCGCCAAAATGTTGGTAGGGGTAGCCCAGCGAAAACTAACGACCCCGGAAGAAACCTTGCATACCGCCAACGAAACTCTGGGGCAGGCCATTCAGGAACTGCGCACACTCAGCAAATCGCTTAGCAGCGAATGGCTGGAACAATTTAATTTTATTGAAAACATAAATGCCGAAGCCGCACGCATCAATGCCTCACATAGTATCACCATGACGGTGCAACACCCCCCCCAACTCATTATGGCTAAGGACAGGCAGTTGGTGTTGTTTCGGATTGTACAAGAGGCGTTTCAAAATTCACTGAAACACGGGGAAGCCACACACATTCGGATTTATGCGGAGCAACAGAACGGACAGCTGATTGTGCGGGTGGAAGATGATGGAAAAGGATTTGACTTAACGAAAGAGGGTTTTGGCATTACTAATATTAAACATCGGGCAACTTTGTTGGGTGGAACTGCCATGTGGAAATCACTTGCCCCTGGCACCCAGGTATGTCTTGAAATTCCAACACACGAAGCATGAAAATCCGAATAGGCTTAGTAGATGATCATCAACTCTTTCGCAAATCAGTAAGCATGATGTTGCATAGCCTGGGCTATGAAGTAACCGTGGATGCAAGCCATGGAAAAGAACTGCAGGAAAAGTTTTCGACACTCACCAGTATCCCCGACATTATGCTGATTGATGTAGAAATGCCTGTCATGAATGGTATGGAAACTGCACGATGGCTAAAACAGAGCCATCCTTCTATACGATTAGTTGCACTATCCATGAATGACAAAGAGCATACCATTATGGGAATGGTTCGCGTTGGCTGTTGTTCATACCTGCTAAAAGACACCGCTCCGGACGTGCTGGATCATGCATTGCGGGAAGTATATTATAAAAATTATTACAACTCAGAATTAAGCAACAGCAACCTCGGCAAATTGATTTTAGAAAACCAAAGCGAATTTGCGCTCACTTTTTCAGATAAAGAACTAGAGTTTCTTCACTATGCCTCTACCGATCTTACTTATAAACAAATAGGCACCAAGATGGGCGTGAGTGAGCGAACCATTGACGGATTTCGCGAAATATTATTTTCTAAATTAAATGTAGTGAGTAGAACAGGAATGGTAATTGAGGCTGCGCGTAGAGGATTCATTAAACTTTGAGTGCATGATGAACTCTTCTCTCAAAAACCCAAATCCCTTCACTAGAAATATTAGGTTCTGATGCTTTAAACAGTATTTGCTTATCCCACTACGCAATAATCGCTAGGAATTTGTTGACTTTGTAAACAAGTCCGTTAACTTTCTAAGTAAGAATATGAGTAGCAAAATCCAGGGGAGGCCGTGAAGTAATACATCAAACCAATCCATGGCCTGCATACCCACCGCGCCACCGGCCAGCCATTTTAATTTTCCCCAGATATGGGGCTCAGGAAAAAAAGGCGCTAGCCCTACCGTAAGACAAGCCAACACTAAAAATTTCCAATCGGTAAAAAGTCGCATGCTTAGTTTTCAGATACAACCGGATTGCCGGTGTTCACCCATTCGTTCATTCCACCCGCATAATTTTTCACATTCTTAAAGCCATGCTTAGCTAACACGGAGTAGGCAATAGCTGTGCGATCTCCTGATTGACATTGAATGACTACCTGTTTGTCTTTTTTGAATTTGGTTAGATTGCTTTCCAGTGTGCCCACAAAAATATTGTCTGCCCCTTTTATATGCCCTGCTTTAAATTCTGATTCGCCCCGAACATCTACCAACTGAATGTTATTGTTTTTATAAAGTTCTTTGAATTCATCCAGTTCAATTACGTTACCCTGCTCCAATTTATTTTCCAATGTAATCCAAGGTGTTACGTCTTCAATGTAGCCATACACATTATCCATTCCTATGCGCATAAGTTTGCGGGTAAGATCTTCTATCTGCGTTTCGCTGGCCACTAGCATAAACGGTTCGTCATAATTGATAAACCAACCTGCCCATGTAGCAAAGGCATTGTTGCCTTGTATGTTGATGCTACCAGGAATAAAACCTTTTGCAAAATCTACTTTGCTGCGTGCATCTATTAACTTAATTCCTTTTTCAAATGCTGTTTTAAATTCATCAACGGTTAGCTTCTTCTGTTTCGGCACTTCAGTAAGCAACGGACGATCTACCTTGTTCAGCTTCTTCATCATGGCAAAATATTTTGGCGGCTCAGGTTGATCCTCCAGCAAATATTTTACAAAACCATTTTCGTCTTTAGGATATTGAAATGCCCAGTTGCGTACTTTTTCATACCCAACGGTTGTACTAGGCACTGCACCCAGTGCCTTTCCGCACGCAGAGCCGGCACCATGGCCCGGCCATACTTGTATATAATCTGCCAACGCATTGAACTTAGCAATCGACTTATACATGTCTTTAGCGCCTGCTTCTTTTGTTCCTACAATGCCTGCCGCTTTCTCCAATAGATCAGGTCTGCCTACATCGCCAACAAAAACAAAATCGCCCGTGAATAACATAACAGGTTCTTCACTTGCAGGATGATCGGTTAATAAAAAACTAATACTCTCTGGTGTGTGACCGGGTGTATGCAATACTTTAAACGAGAGATTTCCAACCTTAATAACACTTCCATCTTTCAAGCCTACATGTGGAAATTCATACAACCATCCTTCACCGCCTTCATCCGACAAATACATTTGGGCACCGGTAAGTTTTGCTAACTCCCGCGAACCGGCAAGAAAATCTGCATGAATATGCGTTTCGGCAATGTGCGTGATTTTCATTTTGTTTTGCTTCGCTATTTCAAGATACGTGTCCACATCGCGCTTCGCATCAATCACCATGGCTACCCCTTCTTTCTGGCATCCAATAAAATAACTTGCCTGTGCTAATGACTTATCATATACATGTTGAAAAAACATAGAATCTGTATTAGAATTTGACTTTATTACTCACCCGTTACCTTTACTTCCTTCAAATGATCGCAAAAAAATAACGCTGCAAAGATAACTAACTACCAAAAGTTAATCGGTGACTTTGGTCACTTAATCAGATTATTTTAAAGGAATTTTAAAACCAGCGGATTTCAAATACTCTATTAATTCACTGGAGTTATAAATACAACTGCGCTCACCTAAACTCATACTCATAGCCCTCCAGTTGAGATAGTAAATCGGAAGAAGCATCGGTAGCTGTAATTCGGCCTTCTATTTTGGGCGCAACCGGTGAGAATTTTGCCAAATATTCTCGCATCAATTCATGTAGTGTAGTGTCCAGATTATGGGGTTGCGAAACCTGATCGATGCGACACAGTACTTCCTCCGGATCACCTTCACGCTCGCACGCCACTACTGAATAAGATTTTGTTAAATCAATTTGTTTGCCTTTTATTTTTATCCAATTCACGCGCTTGTCCAACTCGTTATGCATCGTAAAGTTTACTTCCATTCCTTTAAAACGAATTACCCAACCGCCAAAACGGTTAGCCGGGTCACTTGAAAAAACATTGTGCAATTCTTTTTCCATCCAATCCCAAATCTGTTTGCCGGTAACGTTTGCTTGTCGCGCGTGCGTATCTACCGGTAACATACTCCATAAATAATCGTTTGTAATTTCTGCATAGCCCGTTGTAGGGTTAGGAACCAAAGGCGGGCAAAACCGAAAACCATTAGACAACGCAATGTCAGGTTTTGTTTTCCACATGATGGCATCCGTAATCATATTGTCCATTGGGGTTTCAATCACATAGTAGCGCACCAACGTATTTTTCGTTTTGCCAATTACTTTGTCGAGTGTTTCGCGATACGGTTCCCGAACTTGTTTCACCAAAGCTTCCATCTCCGCATCAGGGGGATACCTTTCAGGATCAACATCCAACAAATCATAATGTTGGTCTTTAACCACACCGTTCTCAAGCACAAAATCAAGTCTGGAAATAAATGAGCCAAAAGCGCCAGGTTCTGTCACTTTTGAATGCTTGCCTTCAATGGGTTTTCGTACCCGTTCATGCGTGTCGGCTCCCAGAATATAATCAGCCCCTTCAACATACGATTGATTGGCAAGATGAACTTGTTGTGCCAGCCCCATGTGGGTAACCAAAAATACCATGCTACACTTCTCGTAGTCGCGCAACAAGCGAATGTACTTAGCAACATTTGTTTCGGGCTTGGTAAAGGTAATACCATAGCTATAAGCAGGTGACTGCCGCTTTGGTGTAAGCGGATCGTTGTACCCAATAAATCCAATCTTAATGCCACCAATCATTTTCGTCCAATACGGTTGAAAGATTAGTTCTCCCTTTAATTCATCATCGGTATCGTGATACATGTTTGCACAGATCTTATCCGCATCATAAGCTCCTAAATCCTTGCGCATCATTTCTTTTCCGTAGGCTACTTCCCAATTGCCGGGCAAAACAACATCGTACCCAATGTTATTCATCAAAGGCACCATAGCAGCTCCTTTCGTGAGGGCTACAATTCCACTTCCCTGGAAACAATCTCCCGCATCGAGTATCAACGTGTTTTCAGGATTCTCGGCCTTGAGTGAATGCAGCATTGTTTTAAGTACCGCCATTCCACCTCGCTTTTTATAAACAGGTTTTCCTTTTTCAAGGAAAAATTCATCGTGTGTTAAAATTTGTCCGTGGATGTCGGCCGTATAAAGAATGGTGAATCGCGAGGCCTTGCTATCTAGAACAGCTTTGCTTTTTGCCATCTCACGTAAGTGTTTATCATCTGGATTGGCTGCTGCTCCGGCAACGGTTGTTCCCATTACTGATAATCCCCCGGTTAACATGGCGGCTGATTTCAGGAAGTCGCGCCTCGTTGTTGATGAGGAACATTGATTGCAGTTGCAGGAGGACTTATGAATTGCGTTAGCCATATTATTTTGGATTATATACTTTGTTTCCTTTGCTTAACCAAATGCCCCAGGTTTTGTTGTAGGCATGAATATTTTCAGTTTTATCTCCATTGCTATTAACCACCTCATTGCCTTGATTTACCCATTCAAAAATTCCACCCACCAGATTGGAAACATCCGTAAATCCTGCCGTCATTAATTTTTCAGATACTTTTTCGCTTCGATAGCCTACCGAACAATACACGATAATCTGTTGGTCTTTTTTTATTGCCGCTAACGAATCAAAATTGAAATTCTCATAACCAACAAACAGCGCATCCTTTATATGACTTACGCCATATTCATTTTGTTCGCGCGCATCAATAAATAATGCTTTGGATTTAGTTACATCGGATACTGTTACTTCTTTAACAGTGTGCGACAGCAACGCTTTTAAAGTAAGATTAAAGGCACCATTTTGTGTTTGGGCTTGTGCCAGAAAAAATTGAAGGAATAAAATCGAACTGAAAAGCAGTCGCATTATTTTACTTTGGTGAATTGAGTTTTTGTTTATCTGCTATCGGTTTAAACGGCCCCATCTTATGTTGTTGTTCCGTAAACTCATCCGCATACGGGCCAAACGGATGATCAATCGGTTTCTTTGAAATATCTGGCCAGTCAGCACTTAAATCTTTTGCGGGCCGCGGCATCGAGTTTACATACGCAGCTACATCCCATGCTTGTTCGTCAGTAAGTTGTGGCGCATCGTAGGTTGCGCCAAATGGCATGTTGGCTTTTACATATCCGGCAAACCGGGAAAGACGAAACAATCCCGCTCCAAAATTATAACTTTTATTTCCCCACAAGGGTGGATATTGCCAACCTGTTGAATCGGCCAAAGCAATGCCTTCCCCATTTTTTCCATGGCACACCACACACGTTTTATCATAAACAAGCTTTCCGTTTTCGACACTGGCCGGCCTATCTAAAAAAGGAACCTGTACTAATCCTACGCCATAGGGCGATTTACCTTTCGGCACATCTTTACCAACCCATCGGATGTACGCTACAATTGCTTTCATCTCATGACTATCATTGTCCAGTGATTTTCCATTTAAGCTGCGTTCGAGACAATCATTCACACGCTTTTCAACGCTCTCAATGGAACCCGAACGTGGTCTGAATAGCGGAAACGTAGAAGCAACCGCGCTGTAGTTATTACCAAAGGGTTTCGTTCCGGCATCAAGGTGGCAGTTTTGACAATTCATGCCATTGCTTAATGACATCACGGTTCCGTTTGGACCCAAATATTTAGAGGTAAAAGAAATTAACTCTCTACCATACTTTATTAGTTTGCCTTCTTCCGTGTTTGGAATGGTTGCAACATCTGGGGCCTTCCACAGTTCCTCTTTTACAACAAGTTCTTCTTTATGCTTTTCAGGTGCAAGAATTTTATCAGGCTCCATCATAAGAACGAAAGCAATCACGCCAATAGAAATAAGAACAATCACTGTAACCGTTAGTACGATGCGAATTAACGCGTGCAGCGACTGATCATTTTCTGCATTAGCTTTCATTGACCTCAGTTTCAATTTTCAATGTGGCAGCTTTTTTTGAACTAATCCATACACCCACGTGCCCGCAATAGCGCTAAGCAGGGTAACAATCACCACCACAAAACCACTTCCTATTTGCGCAAAGAGAGGCCCGGGGCAAGCACCCGTAATTGCCCATCCTAATCCAAACATAAATCCACCCACCACTGTGCCCCAATGAAACTGCTTGCCGTGAAACAGAACTTGCTCCCCTTGAATGGTTTTGATCTTAAACTTTTTAATCACCCAAACAGAAATAATACCCACCACTACCGCAGTACCAATTACTCCGTACATGTGAAATGAGTGAAGTCGAAACATTTCTTGTATGCGATACCACGAAATGATTTCTGCTTTTACGAATACAATCCCAAACATAATACCTACCACAAGGTACTTTATGTTTGATCCGATCAAGGTCTCTTTTGCGATCTGATCATTAGGTGCATCACACACTACCGGTTGACTTATCTCAACGGCATCAATAAATTCATCAGTTGTCTTTTGCATAATTCTTTTCTTAAAGCACTTTCATCAACCACGGAAAAATCAATTGCACCATCACAAATCCGCCCAGCATAAAAAAACAACTGGCAACTACCGATGGCCACTGCAGATTTGAAATGCCCATAATGGTATGTCCACTCGTACATCCTCCTGCATAGCGCGTTCCAAAACCTACCATAAATCCACCCACCACAAAAAACAGTAGCCCCTGGAGTGTGAAAAGATTTTGAAAACTAAAGATTGACGCGGGCATTAAGTGGCCATCTACTTGCACATTTAGTGCTTGCAAATCGCGCACGGTTTTTTCTGAAATTACTACCCCTGCAGGGTCGCTTAAAAACTGAACGGCTATAAAACTACCCAGCAATACCCCACCCACAAAAAACAAATTCCAGATTTCCCGTTTCCAATCGTACTTAAAAAAAGTGATGTTGGCAGGAAAACAGGCCGCACATATGTGACGTAGAGATGAAGAAATTCCAAGATGCTTGTTCCCTAACAGCAAAAGTGCAGGAACAGTTAGTCCTATAATAGCGCCTGCTACATACCAAGGCCACGGTTGACGGATTAATTCAATCATTGTTTTAAAAATTTATTCAAGGTACTCACAAATTATAATGGCTGAAAAACATAGTAATTGCCACCTTCGTTCGTTATGGTGGATAATTGGTAAAATTATCCTTAAAAAGGCACTAAATGTATTCTGAAATTTATAATATTGGAATTAACCATGCGGACATTCTTTTTCATTTTCGGTCTGTTGATACCATCGGGTGCGTTTGCTCAGCTAGTGGTAAAAGGCGTTGTGTATGATCGTGATGGCCCGATTCATGGTGTTGTAGTCACCGAACAAAAAACGGATAGTTTAGTCAATAAGGTTGTAACCAATCATCGCGGTGAGTTTGAAATTATCGCTCACAATTCAAAACCGCTCTTGCAATTTACTTTTGTTGGATTGGTACCCAAAACAATTCTTGTAAAAGATACTGATCCCCTTAAAGTAAAAATGAAGTTTGATACAAGGCGTTATCAAACCATTGAAAAGAATTAAATAATTGTTTAAGCCACTTCTTTCAATAAATCATGTAGATAACGTGCGTCACTCTATCGCATAAATTTACCTACGTAGTTGCCCCACTTGTTTATTCATTTCAAAATCTACATTTACCTTGATGCCGTATTTGGTATATAAGGGCACTAAAAAATAAATAGTACGTATGAAAAAATTTCTTTTACTTTTTACGATGATTGCTTTGATTAATTCTGCCTGGGCACAAATTGACTTCGGAATAAAAGGCGGATTAAATCTGAGCAAACTAATTCTAAGTGACCCTGAGGCTAGTTATCAATCTAAAACCGGGTACCATGCTGGAATTTTCTTTCAGAGTAGGTTCGATAAAGTTGCCATTCAACCCGAGGTGTTGCTGTATACCATGCAAGGAAATTTTTCCGGAACAGGCTACACGGGTTCTGAAGATTTCACGTATCTAACTATTCCTGTAATGCTAAAATTTTTTCCCGTTAAAGGATTGAATCTTCAGGTTGGCCCTCAAATAGGGATGTTACTTAATGGAGAGCGTAGCACCAATACACTCTTTGGTACAATAAAGCAGGATATCAAAGAGCAGTACGAAAAAACTGACTACTCCGTATCTGCTGGACTGGGGTGGGATTTTTCCTTTGGCTTAAAGATAGATGCCCGATACAATATTGGCGTAAAAGATATCAATCGCGTAACCAATGGTGATGAAGCAAAAAGTCGGGTTTTTCTTGTCTCATTAGGCTGGAATTTTTTAAATTAAAAATAAGTAAATCTTCAATTGCTTATTTGGGCAATTGAAGATTCCTTAGGTTAGCTTCTTTTACAAGTAGGCTACACACCGAATAGCGTTCATCCCCTGTATCTTTCTGCACGGCATGTAGCAGCATACAAACGTTTTTTGCTCCAATCCTTTCACACCATTCAAAAGGACCGAATGGATAGTTTGTGCCAAGTTTCATCGCTAACGTCAATATCCTCGCGCATAGCCGTTCCTTCTTCTACTGTATAAAATGCTTCGTTGATAATCATACAAATGATACGAGGTGTTACCAAGCCCACTTTGTCTGCTACACACGCAAAATCTGTATTCAGCTTTTTGCAAATTGACTCAAGTTTTGATTGATCATTATTAAGTGTTGTTACTTCCAATAAATCGCGATTCAAAAAAGTGGGCAATCCACAAAAGCCAAAGGCTTGGAAATTTTCAGCTTTACTATTATCAAAGATTGATTTAAGCGTAATCAAAGCTGTATTGAAAAAAACAGACCCTGTTGCAGCATTAAAAATAGCAGGATCAGAAAGTTGCTCTGAAATAAAATCAAAAACCACTTCAGCTTGATGTAAGTAGGTATTAATGTCGTTATGGGAAGTGGCAAATTGCCAATGATGTGTTTCACCAAACTTTTGTTTTGCCTCGTCAAGGTTAAGTTGCGTGCCAATCACTAAAATATTCATCTGGATTTTCTGATATTTGATCAAAAGTAATACAACTATGTCAAAAGAAGTTATTTACTCAGCCAATGCCCCTGAGCCTATTGGACCCTACAGTCAAGCCATTAAAGTAGGCTCTATGCTTTTTGTTTCTGGACAGATTGCCATTGATAAAGCTACCGGAAAAATTCTTACCGATAACATTACTGAAGAAACCAACATGGTGTTGAAAAACATCAGTGAGATACTCTCTGTATCTGGCATGGATTTCTCGCACGTAGTAAAGTGTTCAATCTTTTTGAAAGACATGGGTCAATTTCCAGTTGTTAATGAAGCTTATGGAAAGAAGTTTACGACCAATCCCCCGGCTCGCGAAACGGTTGAAGTTAGCCGTTTGCCTAAAGATGTGAATGTGGAAATCTCCTGCATTGCGGTGAAGTAGAATTGGCTTTAAACACATAGGCTGCATAGCGTTTTGCTTAGACGTGAACTTAGCGACTTAGTGCTAATTCAGCCACAAAATTATCAACGTTAACAGTGGTGGGTCATGGAATCTAATTGATATATAGTTCTATGTGTCTATGTGGTTCATTTTCTAATTACCTTTGCTCTTTCCTTAAATGAATTTGATGAGAGAAGTTAGAGTACGGTTTGCACCCAGCCCAACAGGGGCTTTGCATATTGGCGGAGTACGCACAGCACTTTATAATTATTTGCTAGCCCGAAAGCATAAGGGCACTATGATTCTTCGGATTGAAGATACCGATCAAACCCGTTTTGTGCCCGGAGCAGAAGAATACATTAAACAATCATTGGAATGGGTTGGGATTAAAATAGATGAAGGCGTAACGGTAGGTGGTGTGCATGAACCCTATCGACAGTCAGAAAGAAAATCTATTTATAAAGAATATGCACAAAAACTGATTGACTCCGGTAATGCATACTATGCCTTTGACACAAGTGATGAATTGGAGGCGATGCGCAACCGATTAAAGGTAGCGGGTTCTTCCAATCAACAATACAGTGCTGCCACACGAATGAGCATGAATAATTCTCTTGTTCTTTCAGCAGAGGAAACAACCAAAAAAATAACGGCAGGAGAAGCCTATGTTATTCGGTTGAAAGTGCCTGCTGAAGGTGAGATTCATTTGCAAGATTTAATTCGTGGTGATGTGAAGGTGGATACATCACAAATTGATGATAAAGTGCTTAATGAAATCGGATGGCATGCCCACCTATCACCTGGCCAATGTGGTGGATGATTATCTGATGAAGATTTCGCACGTTATTCGTGGTGAGGAATGGTTGCCTTCTGCACCCTTACACGTTTTATTATATCGCTACCTGGGTTGGGAAAAAGAAATGCCCCAGTTTGCGCATCTTCCTTTGTTACTTAAACCCGATGGCAATGGAAAACTCAGTAAACGTGATGCCGATCAAATGGGCTTCCCCATATTTCCACTTAACTGGACGGATCCTACTTCAAACGAACTAGCAAAAGGCTTTCGCGAGTCAGGTTATTTACCAGAAGCGCTGATCAACTTTTTAGCATTCTTAGGTTGGAATCCCGGAACAGAACAAGAAATCTTTTCTATGGATGAACTGATTGACTCGTTCTCTATCGAAAGAATTGGAAAAGCCGGAGCTCGGTTTGATATTCAAAAAGCACAGTGGTTCAATCAACAATATTTGAAGGCAAAGACTAACGAAGAACTTTCAGTATATCTGCTTGATGCTCTGAAGACAGAAACCATTGAGTGCTCAAAAGAGAAGGCTGCAATGATTTGTGGGGTTATGAAAGAACGTGTCACCTTTACTCATGACTTCTGGTTGCAGGGAAAATTCTTCTTCCACGCGCCAACATCCTACGATGAACAGGTAATCACCAAAAAATGGAATGCCGATGCGGTAAATGTTTTAACAGCTTATAGTCAAGAAATAAGTAAACTCTCAAGCCTCACAGCAGACGTTGCTAAATCGACATTAGAAACTGTTACTGCCAATCTGGGTATTGGAACCGGAAAAATTCTGCAAGCGCTGCGTGTTTCTATAACAGGTGGTGCTTCAGGTCCCGACCTCATGATGACCATGGAAATTTTAGGAAGTGCCGAAGTAGTGAATCGAATACACCATGCATTGAATACGTTGAATAAACCCGTTTAACTATGGCAAAGAAAACAGATAAACCCAGCAAGAAGCAAGGCAAGCCCCGGGTACACAAAGAGCTTACGGGATTCGAAATTTCCATTGATCAGTTTGGGGAATTAAAATCCAACATGGCCATTGAAAAACTAAATGAGTTTTTAGATGAAAATGTAGATGATAAAAAATTGATTGAACGCGATGAGCATCTTGAAAAGGAGGAAGCAAAATCCAAGAAGAAGAAAAAAAAATAATATTCACTTTCACACTTACCTTACTCAAAAGATCATGTCTTTAAGAAAAGCTATTTTCATTTTCTCATTAGTTCTCGTTTCACAAGCTTCCATCGGTCAACAAGTTTGGGAGGAAGAACTTTTGATTACTCCAGAGAAATCAAACTTTGTAAAAACTTCTACCTATGCAGATGTTATCAGTTTTTTAACAGCCATTCAAAGTAAATCAGATCTGGTTCATGTATTCTCGATGGGCAAGAGTTTAGAAGGAAAAGATATTCCCGTGGCAGTTCTTTCAAACGACAAAATAAAAACCGCTGCTGAGGCGCATGCTTCCGGAAAACAAGTGATTTACATTCAGGGGAACATTCACGCAGGAGAAGTAGAGGGTAAGGAAGTTATTATGATGCTAATGCGTGATATTTTGTTAGGCGACAAAAAACATCTATTAGATAACCAGATAATACTTTTCACTCCGATTTATAATACGGATAGCAACGACAAAATGGAGAAAGGGAGACGCCCCTCTCAAGAAGATAGTCCGTTGGAAGTTGGCATTCGCGAAAATAGCCAAGGGTTAGACTTAAACAGAGATGGAATGAAGATGGAAGCGTTAGAGACTCAAGCAATTTTCTCTTCCGTGCTCCTTCCTTGGGATCCACAGGTGTTTGTTGATTTGCATACCACCAATGGAACCTGGCATGCCTACTCACTTACCTGGGCGCCCAGCTATTTAAGCAGCGGACATCCTGCCACGTATGATTTTGTAAACAACACCATGTTACCCGCAATCACTCAAACCATAAAAGAAAAACATAATCTTGAATTAGGCCCTTTCGGGGATTATTACGTGCGCGAAGGTTGGCCTCCAAAGAATTTCTATACGTACAATCATCATCCACGTTATTTGGTGAACCAGTTCGGACTTCGTAATCGCATGGCCATCTTAAGTGAGGCCTTTGCACATGAACGCTTTTATGATCGCATTTTTTCAACCTATGCTTTTGTAACTGAAATTCTAAGCTATACAAATTCACATGCAGCCGAGATTGCTAAAGTAAATAAGCAAGCTGAAGTTGAAACGATGGCATCGATGGCTGAAGCCGGAAAACAAAAAAAAGGAGTTCGTTTTAAAATGGTTCCATTAAAAAAGTTAGATGAATTCATTTCTTACGATTTCATTCAAAAGAAAAAGCCTGACGGCAAACTGGAATATGTACGCACCGGTAAAATTTCCAAATTTGAAGATGTTACTTACTACGCTCGCTTTGAAGCAACCATTGAGAGCACTGTGCCTACTGCCTATGTTATCCCGGCAGCATTTTCCAAATTTGCCGAAAATTTGATTCAGCATGGAGTAAAAGTAGAGAAGCTAACAAAATCGCAGTCCCTGAAAGGAGAAGTATTTCAAATAGAAAAATTTAGTAAGGCCTCACGAGCATTTGAGGGTCATACCATGGCCGATGTAGAGGGAAAATTTGTAACCGCTTCGCGATCTTTCAAAAAAGGTGACTATCGGGTAGAAATGAACCAATCGCTGGCTAATCTTATTTTCTATTTATTAGAACCTCAATCGGATGACGGCTTGCTAACCTGGAATTTTTTAGACGATTACATTCAAGAGAATAAAAAAGATAACCAACCGCTGGAGTATCCCGTATTTAAGTACATCAAATAAAACGTAACGATATGCCAGCTTCCCATGTAATCGATTATCAAATAAAAGGAGAAAGCATTCAAATTGTTGAAGTGGAGTTGGATCCCATGGAGACAGTAATTGCTGAAGCCGGTGCAATGCTCTTTATGGAGGAGGGCATTCTATTTGAAACTAAAATGGGTGATGGATCAAATACCAATCAAGGCATCTTTGATAAATTACTTTCTGCCGGAAGTCGTTTACTTTCCGGTGAATCGCTTTTCCTAACTCACTTCACAAATCGGGGAAACAAAAAAGCGAAAGTTGGATTCTCTGCACCCTATCCAGGCACAGTTATTCCGGTTGAATTATCAGCTTGTCCAAACAACGAATTAGTAGTACAGAAAGATGGTTTTTTATGTGCTGCTTTTGGAACAAAATTATCCATTGTCTTCAATCGAAAAATTGGTGCTGGCCTTGTAGGTGGCGAAGGTTTTATTCTTCAAAAATTACAGGGTGATGGAAAAGCATTTGTTCATGCGGGAGGAACAGTAATTGAACGCACACTTAATAATGAAACCCTGCGCGTGGATACCGGCTGTGTAGTGGCATTCGAATCGAATATTGATTTTGATGTGGAGACATCCGGTAGTTTAAAATCAATGGTCTTCGGGGGTGAAGGAATATTTCTGGCAACATTAAGAGGTACCGGTAAAGTGTGGCTACAATCTATGCCCATCAGAAAATTAGTTCAGGCACTAGCTCCTTATGGAAAAAATGCAAGGAAAGAGTCAAGTTCGATATTAGGCAGTATTCTTGAAAGTTAGAATTTAACTCTTGGAATGAGGGATGGCACTTCCTTCTTATAGGAAAGGTATTCACTTCCAAACTGAATAATCAATTTCTTTTCTTCCAAATATATTCCAATAGGAAGATAACCGAATATACAGCAGGTTGAAACCAACGTAGCTAACGTTGGATTGAATAGTAAAAATCCTATTACCACTAAAATAGTTCCGCTATAGATCGGATGGCGAACCTTGTTTAAAATCCCCGAGCGAATGAATTTGTTGTTCTCTTCTCTAACTCCAATAAAAGAGCTTAGAGAATATTCCTTAAACGCGCGACTGATAACAATCACACCTAGTGTTGTCAACATAAGACTTAGGTAGCGGGTTATTCCGAAAGGATCTAAAAAATATCGTGCTTGAATAAATCCATTTAACACTAAAAGCCCTACTAAACCAAGAACGGAAAGACTCGAATAAACTAATCGATACAATCTAAATCCTGTTATGGAAATGCCTTTTACAAAGTCTTTAAAATATTTCGTAGCAAGAATACTGTGAATTGAAAAATATACACCCCACCCTGCTGCCAATAAAATGTATTCTTTCATGTGTTAATAATTGTTATTTTCCGTTCACATGGAATGGCTGAATTATCATCCCGTTGGGTATAGAGCATCTTAATGGCCACTTCATAATCTAAAGATAAATGTAATTTAAAAGAATAAGCACAGTAAAATAAAAGCTAAAAGCTGACTATCTTCGATACTTATCCATTAAACACATGACCCCCATTAAAATTGGTTTGCTTTGTGAAGGAAAAGTGCCCCCCGACAAACGCGTTGCTTTTACTCCCGCTCAAGTAGAAGAAATTCAACAACGGTTTGATCATGTTAAAGTGGTTTGTCAGCAAAGTGCTGTACGGTGCTTTAGTGATTCAGAGTATCGGGCGTTAGATCTTGATGTAGTCTCCGATGTCAGTGATTGCGATATTCTAATGGGAATTAAGGAAGTACCCATTCAAGAATTGATCGCCAATAAAACTTATCTGTTTTTTTCACACACCATAAAAAAGCAACCTTACAATCGTGGTTTGTTACAAGCCATTCTTAAAAAGAATATTCGCTTGATCGATTATGAAGGATTGAAGGATGCGCAAGGCAATCGGTTAGTTGCCTTTGGTCGGTTTGCCGGAATTGTGGGGGCGTATAATGGGTTGCTAACTTACGGAAAACGTTATAATCTTTTTTCCCTGCGAAGAGCATATGAATGTTTTGATGTGAATGACCTAAAACTTGAATTACGAAAAGTAACCCTGCCCCCTATAAAAATAATTCTTACAGGTGCAGGGCGCGTGGGTAAGGGTGCCATGGAAACACTTGACACCGCAGGGATTAGAAAAGTAAATGCCGATGACTTTCTTGTTAAAGAATATAATGAACCCGTTTATGCTCAGGTAAGCAGTGCTGATTATCACATTCGAAAAGAAGGTGGTCATTTCAACCGCGAAGAATTCCATAGTCATCCCGAACGATATTCCTCATTGTTTTCAAAGTACACACAGGTAGCGCACATCCTGCTGGGTGGTGCCTATTGGAATCCGAAAGCACCTGTACTCTTTACTCGTGATGAAATGCAAGATTCAACATTTAAAATCAGAGTAGTTGCTGATATTACCTGCGATATAAATGGTTCCATTCCCAGCACCAAACGTGCCAGCACAATCCCCGATCCCATTTATGATTATGATCCAAAAACGGATGCAGTCTTTCCTCCCTTTAGTGATCAAAACTATGTGACTAGTATGGCTGTAGACAATTTACCTTGCGAACTTCCTCGCAGTGCCTCGCAGGAATTTGGTCGCGATCTCATTGATCGTATTTTAAAACCACTCCTAAGAAACGATGTCGAAAATATTATTAAGCGTGGAACCGTAACTGAAAACGGAGTGTTAACAGAAGAATTTAGTTACTTGCAGGACTACGTGAATGGGATTGAGTAAGGTCTTTCAAATATTGAGATATGTTATTGTATAATGTCACCTTTGGAATAGACAAGAAAATTGAAACAGAATGGATTGCATGGATAAAAGAAAATTATATTCCGGCAATGATGGAAACTAATCTGTTCATTGACTATAAGTTCTACAAAGTATTAACCCACGATGAAGAAACCTCTGTATCGTACAGTCTGCAATGTTTTGCAGATACGATTGAGCAAGTAGTGAAATACTTAAATGAATACGCTCCTGCTATAGTGGAAGCTCATAGAATTTATTTTAAAGATCAGCATGCAGCATTTAACACGCTGCTTGACGAAGCTTAATCAAGATTTAATGCTGCTCTGATTTGAGCAGACTCCAGATTGCAGTTTATCCATTCACCATCCAGATGTGCGTTGTACTTTTTATAAAAATTGATAGCGGGTGTGTTCCACTCTAACACTTGCCACATCATTCCCGTGCACCCATCATCCAATGCTAACTTCATCGTAGTATCAAAAAGTTTCTTTCCTATTCCCTTACCGCGTTGAGATTCAGTAACTACAATGTCCTCAAGGTATAGTCGTTTACCTTTCCATGTTGAATAACGATAATAGTAAAGGGAAATGCCTTGAATAATATTATCTTCTTCGGCAACAAAAAAACCATACACTGGATTAACGCCAAATCCATCTTCTTCCATCTTTGAGACCGTATTCGACACTTCATTTGCAGCACGTTCAAACTCTGCGAGCTCCTTTACTAATTCCAGCACGCGAGGCAGATCCTCACGAATGCCCTTTCTTATTTTGATCATAGGCCTTAAAAGAAAAAAGCCCCGCTTGATGCGGGGCTTTATATATAATTCCAAAAATTATTAATACTCCCACAGGTTATGCTCTTTCTCCATCATCTTCATTTCCTCTTCCCAGCGGGCAAAAACAGATTCACCATAGCTTCTGCCATTTCTCTCATAAATCTGTTGAATAGAACGATCATCAGGATTTTCAACTTTATCAATTATACCGTGGAATAATCTAAGTTTAAAAGCATCTGTAAACGTTCTGTTTTCTGCCGGGTTGTAGCGGTTTCTCCAAAGAACTTTATCACGTTCTTTCATATCCTTGCTATGTGATTGCTTTTCAACAAGGTTAAAGAAGTCTTTATACTGAATAAAGGCAATCGGATTAATGTCAGTAGAGCCAGCCTTTTGAGCCCAAACACCTATTGACATAATATCATAATACAGACGAGATCTTCTCTTGTCAAAAATAACATCCTCAATAACCGAAATGGCAACAATCTGGCTTGCTGTATAATATTCAGTTTGATTTGTGGTTAGCTGCCACCATGAGTTATCTGTAGGAGGATTACCCTTATTATCATTTCTTATTGACTCATAGTTTTTGCCTCCAAAACTTGCCGTCTCATTCGTAAAATACGACTTTGTTGCATTGTAAGGGGCTTCCACAAGAGCCTGATTACTCACAAGAATTTCTTCTGGCTTTCTTACATTTTTCAATGAATCATCATACGCGGTGAGTGTACCGTTTTGAATGCTCTTAATTAGAAACTTAGCAATATCCGATTGTGCAGATTTAAATCCAGCATTTTGCTTCTCCTTCAAATCAACCGTTCTCCAAACTCTCCAGCGGTATAGTTGCTCATAATACGGAATTCTTTCCGTAGAATTCGGATTGTAAATCGTATCCTGTTGAGCCAGAGCACCACTTGCTAAGCCAATAGACAAGAGAAAAATACTTACTACTTTCATTTTATTTTTATTTACCCATCACGTAAGAGCCTTCCAATTTTGCATTAACAGGTTTGTTATCTGCATCATTTGGATCCCAAGTGGAACGAACCACCTGAACGTTAAAGATTGAAAAACTATCACCTGGTCTTAGGCCATACTTGGCTATTTCAATTGTTCCTGAGTTTAAGGTAATTGGTGTTTTACCTGTAATCTGCAAGGTCATACTTGTAACGCGATAACCAGCATCCTTAGCATTTTGACGTTTGAACGTATCATCAGAAATTTCAGGAATTAAGCGAGCGATGGACGTTCCAGGGGGAATACCTCTTTTAACATCATACTCACCATTCCCAACTTGCAATTTTGCAACTGGGCTTGGAACCTGCTTCGCTTTAAATTGTTTCACTTCAATTTGAGACCCATTAACGGATACGCGTACATCCATTTGAGGACGAGTTGGTATTAATACAAACTTGCCAGGTCCTTGATTAACAACTTTACCTTGATCGCCAGGAACACTTAAAGAAATACCTGATGATTCAGCTAATCCCTGAACACTAACAGTCATTTCATTACCGCAATCCAAGTATAAGGTACTGGCGCTTTCTGACTCAAACTTAGCAACAGGTTTTGCAACCTTATATCTGATTACCTCATCATAAGGCTTGCCTTTGATATTGATTTTCACTCTAAAGTTTTGCTCTGAAAGTCCGTTTTTGTCATAGGTACCACCCGATGTTCTGAATTTAATTTTACCCATGTTAATGCCTGTGATTGGATCTTTAGACACTTCCAAAGGCTTATCATTCATAAACATTTCTGCTGGCACATCTGATGCGGCCGCAATGAATAGATCAGCGCTATACTCTTGTCCTGCAACCAATGTATTCGATTCTGCTCTTACCATTGGAACAACTTTGTCAGCCTTAAAAACCTGACCTTCTGCAATCGCCAGCAATGCATCCATTGCTTCAGCTTCGTATTCCAAAATTTCAGTTTGCATTTGACTCACTGTTGCAATCGCTCCCATAGTAGGAGTTTGCTCGAATGAAAACTGGAGAAAGTTTTTATCTAATTGATTCGTATTGTTCTTGAATTCCTCATAGTCCTTGGCTGTACGGGTCAACTTTTTGTAGGGCTCCTTTGGCTCAACGATCTTATTAAGTTCAACTACATGCTGATTAAGTCTTTTTTCAAATTCTAAACCAATCTCTGGCTTCCGGCTGTCCAACATCATTTCTTCAGCCCGATGCGTGTTTGTAACTAAATCTTCGCCCTCCATAACTTTTCCATCAGCCTCTGTGCGCATTTTAGCCTTCAAGTCATCTAAATATGCAATGGTTGCCTTGGTTAAGTCACGGACTTTTTTTGCTTTCTCACGAGCAGCAACAACAGGAGCATCCTGACCTGTTGAGGCTAAGATACCTGCCAATTTCGCTTCATTAGTTCTTTGATTTTCAGTTATCAATTTAACCAACGTCTCATCAATGATGGCAAATTTTTCGAGAACGGCATTACTTACATTAAGTGCTAACAACGCTGTAAGCACCATGTACATCATACCAATCATCTTTTGCCTGGGTGTTTCCTTACCGCCTGCCATGGTTTATTATCTTTTAGGTTAAAAAAATCGTACTAAAAATTAAACCTTATTAATTGCTTCCTTTCATAGCGGTAAGCATACCACCATACACCTTATTCAAAGCTGTAACATTGGCTGTAAGACTGCCCAATTCCGAAGTAAACTTGGTTGTATTTTCACCTACTTTAGAAAGACCTTGCATAGCGCCTGTTAAGCTTTCGTAGAACTTATTCATACTCTTAACATGAGTATCTGCATCTTTCAATTCCATTTCATAAAGCGCATTTAATGAAGTAAGGTTTTTAGTAACCTTTTGTACTTGCGCATGATAATCACTTGTATCTTTTGAGGCATCCGCCATAGCGGTTACTGCTTTCATGGCAGTGCCATAAGACTTATTCATTTCCATTAGGGAAGAAGAAGCAGTCTGAACGTTTTTAGCGTATTCATTTGTAGCCACTGCAGCGTTAGAAAGATTGCTCATTTGCGAAGCAGAAGTAGCTAAGTTGGTAAGACCCTTTCCTAAGTTATCCAATAGATTTTGATCTACCTTTGCGGTTTTAAGCATCTCATCAATTTTCAACAGCGGAGAATCTCCAGCGGCAGGACGATTACTGATACGAGTGGCTGTTGGATTTACAGGTCCTTCATATTCTTCAGAAAGTTCTGGATATACCTTTGACCAATCTGGCTCTTCGTGCTTGGGTTCAAAAGCACTTAAGAAGAAGATGGCAGCTTCAATACTCAAACCAGCTATTAGCATTAAGCTGGCCCCTTCCATGTGTTCAATTTTAAACAATGCCCCAATAATTACTACCGCTGCCCCAATACCATATATTTTGGGCATGATGGTCGTGTAGAGTAAATTAATAAATCCGCCTTTTTTCTTTGCCATGGTTCGTTAAGATTTAAGTTTAGTCTGATTTTTTATAAATATAACCAGAGGTTTTTAATTATTGAAATTCAGTACCGGATGATCGGCCTAAGTTGGTCATCGCACAGCGAAAACCAATATAAGCGCGTGTTGAATCCTTGTACTCATACGTTCTGGTTCCTGTCTCGAGATAGTAGGCAACATCTTTCCACGAACCACCACGCACTACTTTCCGAGCATTATATCGTTCTTTAGAATTGCCTTCACGATCGTAGGCATTCTTATCAATGTATTGAGGGTTAAGATCCCACACAGTAGGAACTGAAGCAGGATTGAAATCGTCCAAACACCACTCTGAAACGTTACCGGCCATATCCACTAAACCATAATCGTTAGGGAAGTATATTCCAACAGGCGCAGTGTAAGCAAACCCATCATCATAGAAGTTTCCTCGGCCTGGTTTAAAGTTAGCAAGCATACATCCTTTTGAGTTACGGATATAAGGATTTCCCCAAGGATACTTTGCCATATCACGACCACCACGTGCCGCATATTCCCACTCTGCTTCAGAGGGTAAACGGAAAGATGGCATAGGTGGCTGACCACCGTTCACTTGACGCCATTCATTTAAGAATGCTGATCTCCACTTGCCAAAAAAGTTGGCAGCCTCCCAGCTAACACCTACTACCGGATAATCTTGGTAGCCTGGGTGTTGCCAATAATAATCAACTAATGGATCGCCCATATGGTGAGAAAAGTCTTTCATCCATACTGTTGTGTCAGGATAGTACTTCTCCATAAATTCATTCTGCCCAATCTGCGCAAAATTGGTAAGTCCTTCTGCTCCATTAGGATCTAAGAAGAATGTTGTGAATTGAAGATATTCATCATTGGTGATTTCTGTTTCGTCCATAAACAGAGGTCCAATAGTGATTTGCTTATTAAAGTTGATTTGAGTTGAAGCAGGATCTTCATCTGCCTGACCCATGTGGAAAGTACCAGCAGGAATTGGCACCATCCCATAAGGAATAACCATTGACCAGCCCTCTTTACGCTCAAGGGTAGATTGTCCAACCACTTCACCCTGGGCATCGCCTCCTTTTTTGCCACCAATACCGAGCAAGCCGCAGCTTCCAAGAATTGACCCAGCACTCAGGAATAAAGCATAGTACAGAACCTTTAGAGAAACACTTTTCTTCATACTCTTTTTATTAGATCTAGTCTTCTGGTTTTAGTAAAGCCAACCAAACAGACCCGAAAGTTATTCTTTTTAACCTTTTTTTTAAACTACAGGGATACCAAATTCAATAAAATATTAAAAAAACCAAAATTATTATCCGATTAGTGTCGGTAACGAGCGCCGTAGCAAATAAGCTGATCCTTGCTGCGAGTGAACTTGAGCCCGCAACGCTCCAGCAGATCTAAAGAGTGGTCTGTTAGCCGGCCGGTTTTTTGCACCGCAATCTTGATGCGCTGCGTGGAGGTATCCATGGGGAGTTCCTTAGTGGGATGTAGGGGGGTGGCGCCGGGCGGTACGGTCTATCGCGGTCTGGTAGCCCCCATAGCCATCGCTCAGGAAGCGCGCCACCCGGCCTATGGTCGTGACACTCACGCCGGTGAGCTCACTGATTTTTCGGTAGGCGAGTCCTTGTTCAAGGAATTCAACAACTTGCCAGCGCGTCTCTCTCGCCCACGTCCAGAGGATGCTGGGGCATGCCGACCCGAGGCTCACCGCGACCCTCTACGGGAAGTGGCTCCCAGTCGAGAACCCCGGGGCGGTGGACCGTCTGGATGACCCGCGGCCTGCCAGTCCGATACCCACCTCCGAGCTGCGATCCGCACAGGCAAGTGGTAGCAAAGTGGTAGCAAACGCCCGCAGGAGGAGACTCCCGTCACCGCAAGTTGTTGGTGGGCTTGGTGGACCGCGGGGGGCTCGAACCCCCGACCTCCTGATTGCGAACCAGGCGCTCTCCCAGCTGAGCTAGCGGCCCGTCGAAGAGAGAGATGAGCTTAGCAGACGGCCCGAGGCGCGAGGCAATCCCCGGCCGACTTGGCGGGCGATCCCGGCGCCAGGACGGGGAAGATTCGCCCCGAGCGGATAGACTAGGGCGCTGGAGGGCGTGATGGGGCTGGTGGACCGGAGCGTGCAGGAGGAGCGGGAGGCGCAGCTGCTCGCCCCGTGGGGGATGAGGAGCGCGCGAGAGCCGCGGCCGGCGCTACCCGGAGCTCGAGCACGCGATGCGGACGTGCTTCCAGCGCGACCGGGACCGGGTGATCCACAGCTCGTCGTTCCGGCGGCTCGAGTACAAGACGCAGGTGTTCGTGAACCACGAGGGCGACAACTACCGGACGCGGCTCACCCACAGCCTCGAGGGCGCGCAGATCGGGCGCACGGTGGCCCGGATCACTCGGGCTCAACGAGGAGCTGACCGAGTGCCTGGTCCTCGGCCACGACCTCGGCCACACGCCGTTCGGGCACTCCGGCGAGCGGGTGATGGACGAGCTGATGCGCGACCACGGCGGCTTCGAGCACAACCGCCAGACGCTGCGCGTCCTCGAGGTGCTGGAGCGGCGCTACCCCGACTTCCCGGGGCTCAACCTCACCTGGGAGGTGCGCGAGGGGATCATCAAGCACCGGCCGGACACGGACGCGAGAGGCGCCGCCGGAGTACGCGCCGGGCGAGGCGCCGACCCTCGAGGCCCAGCAGCAATACGCAACGAACCGGTGCGCCGGCACAACA
>CAWBCB010000132.1:0-19496 GCA_963787095.1 uncultured Cytophagales bacterium
GGGCATATCGAAAACTATTAGAGAATAAAGATATTGATGCGGTTATTATCTCTACTCCTTGGGAGTGGCACTCTATTATGTGTTTGGATTCGATGAACGCAAAAAAATATGTAGGCTGCGAAGTAAATGTGGGGATGACGGTAGAAGAATGTTGGGAGTTAGTTCATACTTCTGAACGCACCGGCATGCCATTAATGATGCTTGAAAATGTTTGTTACAGACGCGATGTAATGGCTGTGCTAAATATGGTTCGGCAAAATATTTTTGGAGAACTAGTTCATTTGCAAGGTGGCTATCAGCATGACCTTCGTGGAATTAAATTCAACGATGGCAAAACCAATCCTGGTGTGGGTGCTGAATTTGGAGCAAAAGGATTTTCAGAAGCACAATGGCGCACGCAACATTCCATTAATCGTAATGGAGAACTCTATCCTACACATGGCATTGGCCCGATTGCAACGATGATTGATATTAACAGAGGCAACCGATTTACACAATTAGTTTCTTACTCATCAAAGTCAAGAGGATTGCATGATTATATCGTGAAAACAGGTGGTGAAAATCATCCTAACGCAAAAATAAATTTCAAACTGGGTGATGTGGTTACTACCATGATTCGTACAGCCAATGACGAAACCATTTTATTGCAACACGATACGAACTTGCCTCGACCTTACTCACTTGGATTTAGAGTGCAGGGCACCAAAGGCATTTGGATGGATGTTAATAAATCAATTTACATTGAAGGGGAAAGTAAGAAACCCCATCAGTGGGAAGATGCCAAAGAATGGTTGGATAAATATGATCACCCATTGTGGAAAAAATATGGTAACGATGCCAGTGGCGCTGGCCACGGGGGTATGGATTGGTTTGTGTTAAATGCATTTGTTGAAGCCGTGAAACGAAAAACCAATACACCACAAGATGTATATGATGCCGTTGCCTGGAGTGCTATTACACCACTTTCTGAAAGTTCAATTCAATTGGGGGGCGAGAGTGTTGAGTTCCCCGACTTTACACAAGGTAAGTGGATGAATCGTAAAAATGATTTTGCGTTGGGTGATGATTATTGATTCGAAGGCTTAGCCACAGATTCACAGATTATTTGTTGATCAATCAGCACGCTCAGCTTTCTATTTTGAGTAGCTGTTTCTTGCGAAAAGGATAATAGAAATATTATTATCTGTGAATCTGTGGCTAAAAAAATCTTCCGCAATCGATGTAACCGCTGATAACTACAAATAATCTTACACTACTCGATCTTTTGAGAGAGACCTACGTTATCTTTGCATCACTATTTTTAATATGAACGAAATTCAAATTTTAGGATTGGCAGCGGGTTCGTGTACCACCATCGCTTTTTTGCCGCAGGTTATTAAAACCTGGAAGAGTGGCTCAGCGAAAGACTTGTCGTTAGGGATGTTTTCATTTTTTTGCTTTGGCGTGTTACTCTGGCTGGTTTATGGAATCGTTATCAGAGATATACCTGTTATTGTAGCGAACATGCTAACGTTGGTACTTGCCTCTTCGCTTTTATTCTTTAAGCTGCGCTTTAAGGAATAACTACAACGGCTTCACTTCTTCTTTACCATCCGGATACAAAGCAAAACGACCTTTCTCCCTTGGGTGAACATGTTCGTAACTTTCCCATGGCCAACCACCAAATTGGGTTTGCCGATATTCATTCATGGCTTGCTGAATTTCAGCCTGGCTATTCATAACGAACGGACCGTGTTGCACAACCGGCTCAGCAATTGGCTTTCCTTGTAAAAGGAGAAAATAACTTTCGCTATCGCCATTTATTAAAGTCACATCCTGATCGGCTATTAGTTCAACAGCCTGGTGAGAAGTAAAATTCTTGTCTGCAATTTGTACGGATTGTCCTCCATAAAAATAAAGTGATCGATTAACAAAAGCCGAAGCTTTAGGTAGAGTCCATTCAGCATTCGGTTCCATCTTAATTGTCCAGATAGCGACCTCATGAGTAGAATCAGCCGCCCACGAATCAGGTGCCGGAGCGGGAGCATCCACACTTTCAATCTTTCCCGCAATCACCTTTACATTTGTTGCCTTGCCTGCAGCATCTTTATGATTAAATGTTGGAATGTTCTCAGCCCACAACATGGCAAAGTGTGGTTGCGCAAATTTCTTTGCCTTGGGAAGATTTAAGCCAGATTTGAAAAAGCTCAAGCGGATTTTCCTTCTCTTTACTTAGTAAGGGAAACATTTCACAATGCTGCACGCCTTTGCCGGCTGTCATCCACTGCACATCACCAAATCCAAAACGACCGGCAGCGCCAAGTGAATCGGAATGATCCACCACTCCTTTCGTAACAACGGTTACAGTTTCAAAGCCGCGATGTGGGTGCGCAGGAAAACCTGGAACTTGCTCACCATGATACATGCGCCAATTTTCTTTGTTGGACGCAAAGTCCTGACCAATCTGTCTTCCCGCTAAGGAAGCTGCGGGGCCCATTACTTCATTGCCTTTCGGATAATCATCTTCATGATGAACACAAAAAAGAAAAGGATCTTGAGTTTGCCACGGAAAGCCTAATGGTTTTATCGATTTAATTGCGCTGTTGCTCATAGTATTAATTCATGTCTGATAGCTAAACCAAAATGTAAGCTTAAAAGTTTACCTTTTTATTTACAGGCTGATGCTTGAAAACACAAGCTATCTCCATTCAACGGAATCTTACCACTCTTATCAAGAATTCCATCCAGTCTTAAATTGGCAATAGACGGACCTTGTTTATCGATCGTTACTAAAGTGAGATGATCAAAGGACATAGCATCCGTTGCGCCTTGAGCTCCTCCTGTTGTGCCTAACATAATGTAATCCCTATTATTCTTTTCAGTATGTGAGTAGCTATGAAAATGTCCGTTAAATACGGTATACGGTCTCGTACCCAAAGTCTGTTCAATTAATTTTAGCCCGCCCTCATCTTCACGTTGCCAAACTGGTTTATGCATAAAGAGAAATGTCCATTTTACGTTTGGATATTGATCGAGAATTTTTTTAAAGTATTCCGATTGTTCTTTTCCTATCTCCCCACTTACGCGTTCTGGCATTTTAAAATATTCCATATCATTTGCCTTTTCAGGATTGGGTCCATCCATCACTTTAATAGCTGTGTCTCGGGCTAAATAAATTTCCCGCATACGTGCTTCAGTATAATCTTCACTATCCAACATCAGAAACAAAACATCTTTATAAACAAAATGATAATAGCGGGCACCATAGCGATCTATCCAAACCTCACGCATAATGGGATTTGTTAAATCGTGATTCCCGCCCACGTGAAACAAAGGTGCTTTGGCTTTTCTGGCTCGATCATCAAAATGATCCCACTCCATTTTTAGGGAATCCTTATTTTCGCTGCCACCATCAATAAGGTCACCCACAGTTACAATCAATTCAGGTCGTAATAGGTTTACCTGTTCAATCGCTATCTCAAAAATGCCTTCGCGTTCGCCCCCATTTAAATCGGTGATAATCGCAAATGTGAATTTATCAGTAGCATCAAAATTCTCACTTAACCAAGGCTTTGCTCCCTGTGTTACAGTGTGTTCGAAATTCTTCTTCTCACCACAACTTAGTAGTGTAAGAATAACACAACCCATTATTATTTTTCTAGCCATCATGAAAACAGTGTTTGATTAGTTTAAGGTACCACTCATAGTGCGTAAACCAAAACCGCAATCACATGACAAGCCGTTCCTCCAAGAACAAAAAGGTGCCACACAAAATGATTATAGCGATGGCTGTGATCGTAAGCAAAAAAGAAAACACCAGCAGAATACACCAACCCTCCAGCCAGCAGCCAAAACAAACCCCATGCTGGCATGTGATCATACAAAGGCTTTATAGCAAGCAAGGCTAGCCAACCCATTCCCACATAAAGAGCAGTAGAAAGTTTACTCGTCTTTACATTGTGTACAGATTTCAAAACAACTCCGGCCGCAGCCAATGCCCAGATAATACTAAACAACGTCCAACCCCATGCACCTGGTAAAACACTTAACGTGAAAGGTGTATAGGTACCGGCAATCAAAAGGAAAATGGCGCTGTGATCAAAGATTTGAAAAATGCGTTTTGTTTTACTTTGAGGAAAGGCATGGTAAAGTGTGGAGGCGAGATATAACACCATCATGGTTGCACCAAAAATACTTACACCTGTAATTGCTGCCGCTCCTAATGGAATTGCTTTTAGAATCATGATTGGCGTAACAGCAACAGCTGCCAAAAACCCAACCCCGTGACTTATACTATTTGCGATTTCCTCGCCTAGTGTCTGCTCCCGATCCCGGCTGTGTATTGCGCTCATATTATTTTGAAATTCAATTGAGGCAATCTAAGGATGTTCTTAGAATTTATTAGAGTGAAATTCAAACGATAGTTTGATGGTGCGTCTTAAGAGCGCTGTAATTCTGCAAAAATCAGTTCCAACTCAGGTTTGGAAATTCTTAATTTCTCAGCCAATCTTTTGTACATGTTTTCAATACTGCCCTCTTCATACACGAAATCGTCATCGGAGAGTATTGGAAATCTTCGTTTGAGTAGGATTTTTTGTTCGCGCCAACTTCTTATGATACTATGCATAGCTAGGTAAAGGTAGGAATATCAGGGCTTATATGTTTATCCAATCTCAATTAAATTTTCTACAAGGCATAAAAAAAGGCAGTTGGAAACCCAACCGCCTTTTAACTATTAAAAATCTCGATTATTTGGGATCAAGTGTTTCGTTAATGCGAACCAAAATATCCTGCAAATGGTATCGGGTCATTTTATCAGACGCGCCAACTGCCGAAGTGATGTCACTCTTTAATGCTACCAAATGCGCACGGGTTAAGGAAATCACATCGCTCTTCTTTGGATCAGCTACCGGAGAGGCCGGAGAAGCTGGGAAGAATGGACTTGCAAATCCAAAACCACCAGAAGAACCTGAACCGCTCGGATTCATCATTGAAATCATTTTTTCCACATACACTTTTTGCAAGTTTCTGCGATAAACATCAATTGGCTTTTTTGTCCGCAGTTCAGACCAGATGCCCAATCTCATTTCAGTAAACAAATCATCGAGGCTATAAGCATTTGCATCCGCGGCATTCGACTCAATTAAACGCTGCATGCGTGCATAATCGTAAATACTGTTCAGTGTGGATTCTTGTAAACTTCTTATTTGCTCAACCCCAGAACCCGGTCTTATTTTATTAGTTACCTGCTCATTCAACATCCAGGTTGGTGTTTCAAAAAGTTGTTTATTCAAAAAAGCAACTGCATCTTTTTGAATTTTCTTTGGCGTAACCTCATATACCGCACCTGATTGATCGTATGTTTTGGGAGTTTCATAAATGCCACCAATATTTTTAGTGACATGACCCATATATCTGCGATACTGACCCACGGCCTGATTATACATTTCATTGAGCTTGGTATATTTTTCACCTTCCTCTTTATACCAATCTGGAAGTACGGGCACAATACGTTTTAGGTTTTTAATACCATACTCACTCGCTAACATAGAATTATCACCAATGTCTTCACTTTGAGAGCGTGGATCGTAAGAATTTATTTCTGAACCAAACCAATACATAGGATCATTTACATGAGCCAGCACTCGCTTGTTCAGTTCTTTTGTATCCTCATGAGCATCCTTCGTATCAAATACTGGTTTATATCCCCACTCTATTGCCCATCGATCGTACACACCAATGCCTGGAAATAAAAGTTCTGCAGGAATTCCGTCTTCAGGCTGAGCCACATAATTAAATCGGGCATAGTCCATAATAGAAGCCGTGTGTCTGTACTTTGTTAAAAATTCTTTGTCGCGAAGCTTTTCAACAGGAGTTGCATGACTTGATCCAAAGTTGTGGCGCAATCCAAGGGTATGACCAACTTCATGGGATGAAACAAACCGAACCAACTCACCCATCAAATCATCATCAAATGTTTTCTTGCGAGCCCGTGTGTCTACGGCAGCGGTTTGAATGGTGTACCAACTGTTCAACAAGTTCATCACGTTATGGTACCAGCCAATATGACTTTCAATAATTTCACCCGTGCGCGGATCGTGAACATTGGGGCCATATGCATTTTGAATATCGGATGCAAAATATCTTATGAAAGAGTAGCGCGCATCTTCTGTGCTGATGGTTGTATCACCAGCAGGAATTTCCTTTGCAAGAATTGCATTTTTAAAACCCGCTTGCTCAAATGCTTTTTGCCAATCTTCAACACCTTGAATTAAATACTTACGCCATTTAACAGGAGTTGCTGGATCAATATAATAAACAATTGGTTTAATGGGTTCAACCAATTCACCCCGTTTCATCTTTGCAACATCTTCAGGCTTTGGCTCCAATCTCCACCTTACCGCGAACACTTCAGTTTCACTTCGTTGAGATTCTTCGCCATACACGGTATATCCAGTGGCAAAATATCCTACCCGATTATCAAAGAGGCGCTTGCGTGCAGGAATTTCAGGAAGCAAAACCATCGATAAGTTTAACTCCATAGTAACAAAGCCTGTATCTTCTCCTGCAGGAAGCTGAATAACACGAGCTGGTGTATTAGGTGCCGATGGAGGAGGAAGTGCTGAAGCAAAAGTCTTAACCATTCGTACCTCAGTATTTATTGGAAACGACTTGATACTTTGTATGAACGAACGGTCTTTCTGCAAGGCAGTTAAACTAAATCGTCTTTTAATTTCGGGATTAAGTGAAACCAGCGGTTGATCTCCTTTAAAAAACTCAGTAACATTAATCACGTACGACTTGTTCGCTCCAATGGCCTTGACATCAAAAGCAGCAACAATAGGTTCCATATTTGAATTGCGAACGGCTTCCATAATTGCTTTTGTAGTATCAGCACTTGCATTAAGATAGAGTGCTGCCTTTAAAAACAATTTATTACCAGGGCCTTTTTCCCAACGAAGAACTTGTCTGTTTCTTTCTTCACCACCATACCCGGCTCCTGCAGGCGCTTTTGAAATTCTGGTAACAGCAATGAACTCGCGACCCAGCACGGATTCATCAATTTCAAAGAAGTAGTCCTCATTGATAACGTGCAGAGTAAACAACCCTTTTTGAGTTTTGGCTTTTGCTGTGATTACCTGATTGTAAGGTTGCAATCCACCTGCTTTGCGTTTGGTAGTATCAGCCTTTGCAGCTGGGACAGCAGGGGTTTGTGCTTTTGTTTTTGACTTCTTTTGTGCGAGGGCAACATCCGTCATAAAAAGTGCAGCCACTAAAACGACTATGAATCGTAAATTTTTCATCATATACAGTTTATTTTAAGAATAAAATCTTGCGAAAGCTAAGGCCAATAGGTGGTTTGGCAATTGTTACCCTGGTAAAATTATGTGAGCGGTTGAATGGCTCAACGTTACTTTCTTTGAACCCCGTTTTTAGTACATAAATAAAGGAACTGTGTTCTATTTCTTAAGAACCTCGGGATTAACGCAATGCAGCATTTTGCCGGTTTTATAAAACTCAATAATATTTCCAGATGCAATTCGTGCCATCCCCGTTCTGGCCTCTTCAGTGGCCGATCCGATATGTGGCAAGACTGAAACGTTGGGCATAGAAAGCAATGGATTGTCAGGAAGCATAGGTTCAGGATTTGTTACATCCAGCCCTGCGCCCCAAATGATTCCTTCTCGCAAAGCATCAATTAAATCGGTTTCATTATGCACACCCCCACGTGAAGTGTTGATGAAAATTGAACTCCTTTTCATCTTAGCAAAAACTGATTTATTGAAAAGACCTTGAGTTTCTTCGCTTAACACACTATGAACTGAAAGCACATCACTCTCTTTCAGCAATTCATCAAACGATACCCATTTCGCATTAAAAAGCTTTTCAGCTTCAGGATTGCGATTGCGACTATGATAAATGATGTTCATGTTATATGCACCCTGGCAACGCTGAGCCATCACCATTCCAATTCTTCCCATTCCAAAAACACCAAGTGTTTTTCCGGTAAGCTGAATACCTAAGTTTTTCAGTGGTTCAAATTGTTTCCATTCACCACGTTCAATTGTTTTATGATGATAAAACATCTTACGCGATGTAGCGATCATTAATCCAAAAGCAACATCCGCTGTCGCTTCACTCAACACATCTGGTGTATTACCCACGGGAATTTTGAGTCGGGTTGCTTCGGCTACATCAATATTATCATATCCTACCGCAAACTGGGCGATGATATCTAAATGACTGCATTCGTTGAAAAACTCCATGTTCAATTTATTTGAACCAAGCGAAAGAAGTGCATCAACTTTTTTTGTTTCCTCAATCAATTGATTCTGATTCATAGGAGTGCCCTGCTCCCACACGGTTACATCAAAACCAGCCTCAATAAGGCTATCCTTAGCAATACTTGGAATAATTCGCGTGATTAATACTTTTTTAGACATGTTTATTTTTTCTTGTCTTCAACTTTTCAAAGGTACGTTCGAAACGTGAAAAGTCTATGTTAATTATCTAAAACAAAACCGCATTAAAAATAAAATTCCTTATACGCACTTTTGAGAAACAAATTTTGTTCTAACTGGAATTTATTCTACTTAACCTCACACTTAAATTAATTTTATGACCACACTTCAAATTTGTTTGTTGCAATGGGATACCTACAATAAAAGAATGCAAAATGCAATTGACACCATTAGCAATGAAAAATTCAATCAAGCCATTATTGTTAACGGCAACTCACCTTCGTGGTTATTAGGTCACCTGGTCGACACAGATGACAAGCTTCTTGAACTCTTTGGAATCGGTAAACGAATTTTTCCTGAGCTGTCAATTATTTATCATCACGAACGAGGCACTAATCAACAAGGACATTTAACAAAGGCAGAACTGAGTACGAAATGGAATACAGTTGTTGCCGAACTTGATACTGCATTTAAAAACATGACTGAAGCCGATTGGCTTGCGCGACACATGTCTGTAACCGAAGAAGATTTCAAAAAAGAACCCCATCGCAATAAGCTAAATGTATTTTTAAGTCGTATTGCTCATAAAGCTTCTCACTTAGGTCAAATAGCGATGCAGGCAAACTGAAATGATTTAATCAAGCGCTAAGGATTGGCGCTTGCATCAAATGACCATTTGCAGAATAAAATATAGAGATTCGTCATTTCTAATCTCTGATAAATTTGCGTACTTCCAGTACACAAATCAATCTTGATATGAATTCACGCAGAGATTTTTTACAAAAAGTTACAGGTTCGGCTTTTGGATTGTCATTAATAGCCGCAAACAGCAACGCAAATATTTTATTTGAGGATGCAAATCAAGAACCCGTGTTACGGGTTGCCATCATGGGATTAGGAAGCTACGGAACAAGAGTGGCCGAGGCGATGAAAGATTGCAAACGAGCAAAACTCGTAGGTGTTATCAGTGGCACTCCTTCAAAAGTAAAAGACTGGCAAAACAAATATTCAATACCTGCAAAAAATTGCTACAATTACGAAAACTTCGATGCGATAAAGAACAATCCCGATATTGATGCAGTATATGTTATTACACCCAATGGATTACACCGCGAGCATTGCATTCGTGTAGCCAAAGCAGGCAAGCATGTTATTTGTGAAAAACCAATGGCCATTAACGCGACAGAAGGTCAGGAAATGGTAGATGCATGCAAGAAAGCAAACGTAAAATTATTGGTAGGATATCGTATGCATCTTGAACCCAAAACGCTTGAAATTATTCGCATGCGAAATGATGGTGAATTTGGAAAAGTTTTATTCTTTCAAGGTTTGTGCGGATTTAAAATTGGTGACCCGAATCAATGGCGCTTGAATAAACAACTGGCAGGTGGTGGCGCTATGATGGATATTGGCATTTACGCAATCAACGGTTCGCGCTATATGATTGGCGAAGAACCTACCTATGTAACTGCACAGGAAACAAAAACAGATTTTGTAAAATTTAAAGAAGGAGTAGATGAAACCATCCAATTTCAATTTGGCTTTCCAAGCGGTGCAGTGGCCTCTTGCCTGTCAACATACTCCATGAACAACCTGGATCGGTTCTTCCTAAATGGCGAAAAGGGATTTGCCGAGATGCAACCCTCTACTGGCTACGGGCCAATAAAAGGACGTACCAATAAAGGAGAATTAACCCATCCACATGTAACACATCAAACTGTGCAAATGGATGAAATGGCAGATATGATCTTAAAGAATAAAAAACCAATAGTTCCAGTAGATGGTGAAGAAGGGTTAAAAGATCTAAAGATTATTGATGCTATTTACCTGGCGATAAAAACCGGTAAGAAGGTGGATTTGAAATTGTAAGAAGAATTATTCCTTCGCGTCATTGATTTCAATCCAGTATCCATCTGGATCTCGCAACCAAATTTGTTTCACACCATCAGGTCGGGATGAGATGGCTCCTTGCTTTCCACTAAGGTCTTCAAATTGTATTTTATTCTTCTTTAAGATTTCTGTAAAAGCCTCTACTGATTGAAGACTGAAACACGTGTGTTGATTTCTGTAATACACCTTCTGCTCCGTTGCTCCTTCAATAATATGCAACGCCATTTTAGGCCCTGTTTCAAACCATGTGTGTTTATTATCTTTAAAAGGTTCATCAATTTTCGTAAGCCCAATAATTTTTTCATAAAAGTCGGTACTGACCTTAAGATCCTTTACAAAAATTGCGGTGTGATTTAATCTTGGCTTTTGTGTTTGGGCAAAACCTGTATGAACCATCAACAGAAGCATCAAAACAGGTGTGATTCTTTTTAACATAAATTTATTTTTTTAGGAGGATATAAATCTTCAAACTGTAAGTTAGTTAATCTTTTGCCAGGTGGTTTCCAATAATTTCTTTGTTGCCCGAATGCCTTCTGGTTCAGGTAACAACATACCTTCATACTCAATGCCTACATAGCCAGAAAAATCAGACTCTTTTACCAACTTCAACATCTTACTGTAATCAATAACCTCCTCCTCTCCTTCTGCATTAAATCGATATGATTTGGCGCTTACTCCGTGTGCGAAAGGAAGCATTTCAGAAACACCTTGGTAGCGATCGTAAACAGGCTTGCAAATTCCATCTTGAGTACTTCCCCACTTAGCCCCTGTGCACCAATTACCAAAATCAGGAAGAGTACCACAGTTTGGCATGTTTACTTGCTTCATGATTTCCGCAATCCATTTGCCATCCGAACTATACAGTCCATGATTCTCAATTAATACATTGATAGTATGTTTTTTCGCATAGGTGCAGAGTTGTTTCAACGCATCGACCATAGCTGCTTGTACTTCTTCTTTAGAGCCGTCACCAAACGCATTGATACGAATGGAATGACAACCCAAAATCTCAGCAGCATTCACCCATTTAAAATGATTTTCAACAGCTTGTTTTCTCTCTTCAGCATTTGGGTTACCCAAATCACCTTCTTCATCCACCATGATAAGCAAACTTTTAACGCCCAATGAATCGGCTGTGCTTCTCATCCTTTTCCAAAAGGCTTCATCCGTTGCGTGCGTTTTATAAAAACTGTTTACGTATTCTACGGCACTAATTCCAAAATCATTTTTTGCGATAGCCGCAAAATTCTCAGGCAGCAACGTGCCTGCCTCAAGCGCCCGATGAATTGACCACTGCGCCAATGAAAGTTTTAATTCTGTCACAGGTGTGCTGGGTTTGGGTGTACACTTGTTAAAAAATAATGGTAATAATACCAACCCGGCATAGATTAGTTTCTTTAGGGAAAAAGTTGATTTCATTCAACTAAAGTACTCAATTGAATGAGTTTTGCGGTCGGAAAATCGTTAGTCGGTAATTAAAAAATGTAGAAGCAACGAAATGGCAATACAGAAGGTTGATAACTTATACCAACTCGGGTATCTCTAATTTTACAGTAGTTCCGTGACCTTCTTCTGATTCAATGCTGATGGATCCTTTGAGTTTATCTACGGTTTCTTTTACAATATAAAGACCAAGCCCTGAGCCGGCTCCGTCATCCGTAGCGCGATAAAACATGCGATACACATTTTCAATATGTTCTTTGGCAATACCCCGTCCGTTATCTTCAATTTCAAATAGTACTTTTTGATCGACTACGCTCACATTTATTTTAATAACCGGATCGCGGCCATTTCTATATCGAATCGAGTTTGAGATAAGGTTATTTAGAATCACCTTTAATCGCCAGCGATCACTGTGGAAGGGCTCCGACTGTTGTATGTCTACGATCTTCTCCACAGCAGTGCCTGTAGAAGTTGCAAATTTTAATTGGTTAAATGTTTCATCGATTAACTCATCAAACTGAATCTCATCCTTCTTAACCTCTAATCTTGAGTTGCGTGACTGATCTAAAATTTCTCTTATAAAATTATCCTGTTGCAGCGCACTGCTATAGATTTTATCTAAATACGTTTTTGTCATGTTTTTATCAACATCAGCTTTAGCAAGATTGATAAGACCCAGCACAGACGCAATGGGTGCTCGCAAATCATGCGAAACACTATACACAAAATTATCCAACTCACTATTTCGCTTACTGAGCTCTTTGGTTCTTTCAGAAACCATTACTTCCAAATTACTATTGAATTGTGTTAACTCATTTTCAGCTTGTGTTCGTTCGGTTACTGTGGCTGATAACACGATTGCTGAGATGCTAATCATAGCTATAAAAATTTGAAGAAGCAGTTGAGTGTCACTTACCGTTTCCAAAATAAAAGGGCCCGTATTTTGAATGGTGAAATAAATAGACGCTAATGATACCACTAACGCGAATGTTATGGTTAACAATAAATTAAATCGAAACGCTAACCATAGTACTAATGGAATAGCTAAGTAAGGAAGTGCACGCACGAGCGTTGTATTGAAATATTGCAACTGTAGCAAAAAACAAATCCCAATCATGAAGACAATAAAAATCCCAGCTTCCAACACACGGGATGAGAGGAAATCAAATTTTTGCTTTTGAGCTGCTGCAAGAATGAAAGGCGTAAACAATAGAATTCCAACTACACTCCCCACCCACCATGTAAATCCATTTTTCAATAAAGACTCTGAAGCAACTACTCCATTAAAGTATAAACTCAAAGTACCAATGGAGGCACCAATGAGGCACATAAAGAAAGTAACAAACAGAAACCTGAATGTATCTTTTGCTTTTTTGAATGGATAGCTATCCTTAATCCAAAGTTTAACCAGATAGTTTCCAAAAAGTACTTCAAGCGTTTGCCCAATAGCAATAAAACTAGAGATCGCAATAATAGCTTCTTTATCAAGTCCTTGATTATTCCAATACGCCAAAATATTTGCCACCAGTGCCCCAAGAGTTACCCCAGGCCATGCCGATCGACCCAATAAAATGATCAGCGCAAAGGAAATGCCCGAAGGAGGCCAGGCAGGCAAATCGGTCGTGTTCTGAAATACCAAAAAATATCCTAGTCGCGCGGCTAAGTAATAAAGCACGGCAACCAGCCCTATTTTCAGGTCAAGTTTATACTTAAGTGGTAGTTTAAAGTTCAATTTCAATTGACTCATTATCAGGTAAATATTAATATTAATTTTGACTTATTCTAATCGGCTATTTTCCAGTTTCATTTAACCAACTTCCTTAAGTAAAAATCTGGCTACGACCTATCTAAAAAATTCCAATATTGTGGTCATGAGAAATGTAAAATCTACACTCCTGGCAATTTGTCTTTTTTTTGGTTTACAGTTGCTTGCGCAAACCATTCCCCTACCCGAGCACCCTCGTCCTGATTTTGAGCGATCGTTGTGGCAAAATCTGAATGGCCAATGGCAATTTGAATTTGATTCCTTAGATCAAGGCGTTCAAAAAAAATGGCAAGAAGGAAATTCAAATTTCTCGCATCGCATTACTGTACCCTTTCCATGGGGTTCGCCTTTATCAGGTGTAAAAGATAAAGCAGATATCGCCTGGTATCGCAGGGAGATTACTATCAATCCCGAATGGAAAACGAAAAGAACATTTCTTACCATTGGTGCTTCCGATTGGGAAACCACAGTTTGGTTAGATGGTCACTTGTTAGGAACACATCAGGGTGGCTATACACCTTTCTCATTTGAATTAACAGAACATCTCAAGTATGGTACTTCTCAAAAATTAGTGGTGCGTGTGGATGATAAGCGAAGAGACTTTACCCTTTACGGGAAACAAGGATATGGAAATGCGCGCGGCATCTGGCAAACAATTTATGTAGAAGCTCGCGGAAAAGAATTTTTAGATGCTATTCATTTTATTCCCGACATCGATAAAGAACAGGCAACTGCTACCATCTATCTTCCAACTGAGGCAAGTGCAGATATTTCCGTAAACATCTCCATTAAAACTTCTGGTACTCCTATCGTAACAGAAGCCACAATCCCAAAAGGTAAAGACAAAATGTCTATTACTATTTCAATTCCTAAACCACACCTCTGGTCGTTAAACGATCCCTATCTATATGATGTAGATGTAAAACTTGGTAGCGATGTGGTGAAAACGTATTTCGGCATGCGCAAAGTTTCTGTTGTTAACCTTCCGGGAACAGAATTTCCATACATAGCCATTAACAATAAGCCCGTTTATCTTCAACTTACGTTGGATCAATCCTATCATCCTGAAGGTTTCTATACGTTTCCGAGTGATGACTTTATGCGTAAAGAAATTGAATTAGCTAAATCAATTGGGTTAAATGGTATTCGTCCGCACATCAAATCTGAAATACCGCGCAAACTTTATTGGGCCGATAAACTAGGTGTATTAGTAATGGCCGATTTACCTAACAGTTGGGGCGACCCGGATGCTAAAATGCAAAACGAAGCAGAGACTACCTTTCGCGATATGGTGAAGCGGGATTTTAATCATCCTTCTATTTTCTCCTGGATTTTATTCAACGAAACATGGGGTTTGCGCACGCACACAAAAGTAAATGGCAAAGAAGAAGCGAAGTATCTTCCTGAAACGCAGATGTGGGTTGCCTCCATGTATTATCTCGCCAAATCATTAGATCCAACACGGCTTGCCGAAGATAATTCTATTTGTTGTGGAGCAGGTCATACACAAACAGACATCAATTCTTTTCATGATTACTTACCAGGTTGGGAATGGGAAGAGCACATGAAAAAATTAACAGAGAGTTCATTTGAAGGAAGTACGTTTCAATTTGAAGATGGCTTTAAACAAGGCAAGCAACCCAAAATTAATTCGGAGTGCGGAAATGTGTGGGGCTATGAAGGTAGTACAGGCGATGTAGATTGGAGTTGGGATTATCACCGAATGATTAATACGTTTAGAAAGTATCCTGAAATGGCTGGTTGGTTATATACCGAGCATCATGATGTAATCAATGAATGGAATGGCTACTGGCGTTTCGATCGCACCAATAAATTTACTGGTGTTGAACAATTAATGCCCGGCATGAAGATCAACGACTTTCATGCTGATGTTTATCTGTCTACAGGAAATGAAATTTGTAATACGGTTACGGGTGGATCATCTGTAACCGTGCCTCTCTATATTTCTTCCATGACTGGCACAGACTATGGGAAACAATTGAAACTTACTTATCAGGTAACATTAACAAACTCAATTGGAGAAACTTCTGCCGTGACACAAGGAACAAAGATGATTGACTATCTGCCATACATTCAAAAAGAAATTGAATCGCTTGCGCTAAACATGCCAAATACAGCAGGCCTTGCCAAGCTTACATTAAAAGTAGAAACCTTAGACGGGAACAGTGTTGCATCACAACTTCATGCACTTCGAAATCATTTCTGAAAACAAGCTTCCAAAAACTGAAATCATTTCAGCAGCTCCCGCAGATTTTACCCATTCGCAATGGAGCAGCAAACAATGGAATGTATTAGATGGTCTTAAAGTATGTGGAGCTGGGGAAGGTGATTTTGAATACACACTAAAAGTTGACAAGTCAATAGATCTTAACAAGGTGAAGGAAGCTTACTTCCTAATTGAACTCTCAGCAAAAGAATTTTTTGTAAAAGATCGTGATGAAAAGGAAGAAAAAAGTGGCGATTTTATGCTAGGCGCTAAAGCATCGCCAAGCGGAAACCCTAACTCCTACCCTATGACAGACGAAACATTATTTCCATCTAAAATAACCGTTTCAGTAAATGGAGAAACTGCACTTACAACAACCCTACTTGATGACCCGGCCGATCATCGTGGTGTTTTATCATGGCATCATCAATTAAAAGATAAAAAATTGCGCGAAGCAGGTTCTTATGGATACCTCACCAGAATTCCTGTTACTAAAAAACAATTGAAAGCTGCTCAAGAGAAGGGGGAACTTGTGATCAAGTTAAAAACAGTTGGCACTGGTGGCATTGCCGTATATGGTAAATCATTTGGTCAATATCCATTGGATCCTTCGTTGGTGATGAAGCTTAAATGATGAGATAATAAATTCCATTATTAAACTATCTTTGCGCTCCGCTTAAAAAGCGCTATATGAAAATTAAAGAACTGGAATTCAAAAAATTTATTACTGCATCTAAAATTGATGAAAAAGTGATTGAGCTCGCTAGCCAAATCAATCGCGATTATAAAGATAAGTTACCTGTATTTTTGCCGATCCTAAATGGGTCTTTCATGTTTGCTTCAGACTTATTGAAGGAGGTAAAAGTTCCTTGTCGGGTTTCGTTTGTTAAAACTTCCTCTTATTCGGGCACGGCAAGTACCGGGCAATTGAAAACATTAATAGGCCACGATGAAAGCTTGTTCAATCAACACATTTTAATTGTTGAAGACATTGTTGATACAGGTCTTACGCTTGAAAAGATTATTGAAGAACTGAGAGGATTGGGGGCAAAGTCAGTAGAAGCAATTTCTCTCTTACGAAAAAGTCCAGCGCGCGAAAAGAAGGTTGATGTTAAATATGTGGGCTTTGATCTTGAAAATGAATTTGTACTTGGTTATGGCCTTGACTATGATGGGCTAGGCCGCAATCATAAGGATATCTATAAAGCCGTTGATCCCACAGACAAATCAAGCTCTTAACTAATACTTGGAAGGATCTACCCTCCAAAAAAGGTTGGCTAATTGTCGGTATGATCATTATCTTGCACACTGTTTTACCTAAATAAAAGACCTACATGATCAATCTCGTTCTCTTTGGCCCACCGGGCGCAGGCAAAGGTACGCAAAGTGAGAAGCTGATTCAGAAATATGGATTTGTTCACATTAGCACAGGCGATCTTTTTCGTTGGCATACCAAAAACGATACCCCACTTGGTAAGCGAGTTAAAGAAATCATGAACAGTGGAGCCTTGGTACCCGATGAAATTACCATCGCCATGTTGAAAGAAGAGTTAGATAAAAATCCACAAGCCAAAGGATTTTTGTTTGATGGATTCCCACGCACGGTGCCTCAAGCCGAAGCACTTGATAAATTTATGCAGGCCAACAATACTGCTATACATTATGTGATTGCCTTGGATGTTACCGAAGCAGAAGTACGCAGTCGTATTGCCAAGCGCAGAACGATTGAGAATCGTGTGGATGATGAGGAAGAAAAACTCAACAAACGCATTACCGAATATTTTACAAAAACCATTCACGTGCTTCCTCATTATAAAAGTCAGGGAAGGTTAAACACCGTGCATGGCATAGGCGACATCGGTGAAATCTTCAATAACATAACTACTATAATTGATAAAAAGTAATTCAAGATTCAATGTTCAAAATGACAAGCTGCTTTTTGAATTTTGAACTTTAAATCCGGAATTAAATGTCTTCTCCCAACTTCATCGACTACGTAAAATTCAACTCTCGTTCAGGGCATGGGGGCGCAGGCTGCAGGCATTTCCACCGCGAAAAATTTGTTGATAAAGGTGGGCCTGATGGAGGCGATGGAGGCCGCGGTGGCCACATCATTTTAAAAGGTAATGCTCAACTCTGGACGCTACTGCATTTAAAATTTCGGAAACATGTAGTTGCCGAAAATGGTAAACCAGGTGAAGCTCAAAATCGCACGGGAGCTTTTGGTAAGGATATTATTTTAGATGTTCCGTTAGGCACGGTTGCGCGCAATGCAGAGACCAATGAAGTTATTTGCGAAATAAATAATGAAGGTGAGGAAATAATTCTATCACCGGGCGGACGAGGTGGAAAAGGAAATTGGTTTTTTGCAAACTCTACCAATCAAGCACCTCAACATGCACAACCAGGCGAACCTGGTCAGGATGACTGGATCGTGCTTGAATTAAAATTATTGGCAGATGTGGGTTTAGTGGGATTTCCCAATGCAGGCAAATCAACACTCCTCTCGGTTGTGTCAGCTGCTAAGCCAAAAATTGCTGATTATGCATTTACTACACTTACTCCAAATCTTGGTGTAGTTAAGTATCGTGATGAACGATCTTTTGTGATGGCCGATATACCCGGCATTATTGAAGGTGCTGCCGAAGGTCGGGGATTAGGCATTCGGTTTTTAAAACACATCGAACGAAATTCTTTATTACTCTTTTTAATTCCAGCCGATTCAAAAAGCATACAACAGGAGTATGATATTCTGATAAACGAATTGCAGAAATACAATCCCGAACTGTTGGATAAAAAAAGAATTCTGGCCATCACGAAAAGTGATATGTTGGATGAAGAGCTAAAGACTGCACTTGAACTCGAAGTTCCGAAGAACATTCCATCGGTTTTTATTTCTTCCCTCGCCAATCAGGGCTTGGTTGAATTAAAAGATCTTATTTGGAAGGCTCTTCATTAGCCCATTAATATTTCATAGGGAATTCCCAGTCCTTCATGCAAGGATTTTATAACTTTCTTTGAAAGTTCACGTCTGCCATTTAGAAAGGATGACACTGCTGCTTTACTGCCACTGAAATACTTTACCAAATCCTTTTGATTCAATCCCTGTTCTTCCATAATGTATTGAATGGCCTTAATGGGATTAGGCGCTCAATGGGAGAGCCGGCCCGTTACGGCAACTGCCTGTGCGTATGACGTATGCACACGTCCTGTTTTTCGGTTGATCATCAGGGGTAGTGCATCTACATAAGTGGATCTTAATTTGGTGAGTTCACGGAAGGCCAGGATATCATCTACAATAGGATTCTGTATGGCCAGCTTGGCCAATACATCTTCGCCTGTGGCGTATTGGCCGGTCTTTGTCTTTTTTGCTTTTGGGTCAATCTGTAATTTATCGAAAAGAACTTCCCCAGTCGCTTCGGTGAAGCCAGGTTGAATCGCACGCCGGCCTGTTTGTACACCCGCTCTTCGGCGGCTTTTGCATCGCGGTCAAGGTCTTTTGAATAATCCTTCAGAAATCTGTGTGTCCACCCTGATCCCTTCAAACTCCATATCAGTAAGCACTTTCACCAGTGGGTTCTCCACTTTTTCGAAGACCTTAACCACTTCCAGTTGTTTCAGCAATGGTGTAAACTTGTGTTTCAGCTGAAGGGTGATATCCGCGTCTTCAGCGGCGTATTCCTTAATTTTTTCAGGTTAGCAGTACGAAAATGTACCAAGTGTAGACATA
>CAWBCB010000133.1:0-16467 GCA_963787095.1 uncultured Cytophagales bacterium
TTTGCAGACCACGATGAGGCTAAACTCTTATCTGAATTTCGGGAAACAGTTGAAAAGATGGGGCCAGTCGTGCGGCTTTGTGCACACAATGGAAAAGAATTTGACTTCCCTTATATGTGCCGAAGAATGCTGGTGAACGGAATTCAACTTCCTTCTGTTCTAAACATGTCTGGCAAAAAACCCTGGGAAATAAACCACCTGGACACACTTGAACTTTGGAAGTTTGGAGATTATAAACACTACACCTCACTCGACCTACTCGCTACTATTTTCAACATTCCTACCAGCAAAGGGGTAATGGATGGCTCTATGGTGAGCAAGGTATATTATCAGGAGGGAGACCTTAAAAAAATAGCGGAATACTGTGTTGGTGATGTGTTGGCTATCGCGCAACTCTACCTAAAGTTTAAGGGAATGGCGCTGGTTGAGCCTATTAACATCACAGGTGCATAATATGGTTGTCAATTTTTAGTGTTATTTTTGCAGCAATGATTTATTTCAGGATTGAAATAAAAGAACACCCTTGGAGCGATAAGATTTTCCTTATCCAATCAGCCCGCCTCCAATATCACTCTTCATAATTAATCCCTGACATTAATTGATACATAAAAAACTTGCTTAAAAATATTCGCAAGTGATAAAGTTATATTCAAATGAGTAAAAAGAAATTTAAAGAAAAGAAAGACAGAAAAAACAAAAAGGAAAAAGGCGGAATGTATTCTGCATTAATAACCCTTTTGGAAGAAACCGGAAAAGCATACGGTGTGCAACAGTTGGTGAAGAAACTGGGGCTAAAGAAAAAGTCATTAATTGAAGAACTCTATAAACTGTTAGATGCCTTGGTATTAGAAGGAAAAATAGAACAGTTGAGTAATGACTATTACAAAATTACTCGATCTTCTCAATCGCTTACGGGGATAGTAGATCATGTAAACATTCGCTTTGCGTATGTAGTTACAGGACAAGAGGGCATGAAAGATATTTATGTTCGTACTTCTGATCTGGGTTCAGCTATGCATGGAGATACGGTAGCCGTTTCTGTTTCAAAGAAAAAAAGTGGTGATAACCCGGAAGGAAAAGTTACCGAGATCATTAAAAGAGGTCGCAATCGCTTTGTAGGAAGAATTGAACTATCCAGAAATTTTGGGTTTGTAGTTCCCGATTTTAAAAAAATCTATCAGGATTTTTTCATCTATCCGGAAAATCTGGCGGGTGCAACGACCAATGACAAAGTGTTATTTGAAGTTGTGAAATGGGCTGAGGGCGATAAAAGTCCGGAAGGTAAGGTAATTGAGATTTTAGGAAAGACCGGTGAAAACGAAGCTGAGATTCATTCGATCATGGCCGAATTTGATTTGCCCTTCCGCTTTCCTGAAAATGTGCTGGCCGAATCAGAAAAAATTGCTGAAGACATTACTAAAGATGAAATTAAAAAGCGTTGGGACTTTCGTGATGTACTTACATTTACCATTGACCCAGAAGACGCCAAAGATTTTGATGATGCTATCTCGTTTAGAAAACTTGAGAATGGTCGCTACGAAATTGGAGTTCACATTGCCGATGTAACCCATTACGTGATCCCTGGAACACAATTGGATAATGATGCCTTTGATCGTGCAACCTCTGTATATCTGGTTGATCGCACTGTCCCCATGTTGCCCGAAAGGCTTTCCAATGCATTGTGTTCATTAAGACCTAACGAAGATAAACTTACGTTTGCGGCAGTCTTTGAAATGGATGAAAAAGGGAAAGTGTTGAAAGAATGGTTTGGGCGTACGGTGATTCATTCCGATCATCGGTTTAGTTATGAGCAAGCACAGGAAGTAATTGAAAATGGGGAAGGAAAGTTTGCGGAAGAACTAAAAATTCTAAACTCTCTGCATCACATTCTTCGTAAAGAACGATTCAAAAAAGGAGCTGTAAATTTTGAAACAACGGAAGTAAAATTCAGGTTGGACGAAAAAGGAAAGCCATTAGAAGTGGTGCCAAAAGTGCGCAAGGATGCCCATAAATTAATTGAAGAATTTATGTTGCTCGCAAACAGATCCGTGGCAACGTATGTCTTTAAAATGAAAAAAGGGGAAGAGAAAAATACGTTTGTGTATCGCACACACGATTTGCCTAACGAAGAAAAACTGGCAGACTTCTCTCAATTTGCAAAACAGTTTGGCCATCAATTACAGGTTGAAGCAACTAACGTTTCGCAATCGTTAAACAAATTGATGGACGATATAGAAGGTAAACCGGAACAAAACGTGCTGCAGTCATTGGCTGTTCGCGCCATGGCGAAAGCCAAATACACAACGGAAGCAAAAGGTCACTTTGGTTTAGCATTTGATCATTACACGCATTTTACATCGCCCATCCGAAGATATCCTGATATGATGGTGCATCGTCTGCTTCAACATTATCTTGATAACGGAAAATCCGTAAACAGAAAAGACTACGAAGAAAAATGTTTGCATTCTTCTGAACGCGAGAAGCGCGCAGCAGATGCTGAGCGTGCGTCTATCAAGTACAAACAAGTAGAGTTTATGAGCTTGGCCGAAAACAAAGTGTTTGATGGAATCATTACCGGGGTTACTGATTTTGGAATTTTTGTTGAAATTGTGGAAACCAAGTGCGAAGGCATGGCACGACTGGCCGACATGAAAGATGACTTTTACGAATACGATGAAAAGAACTACCGGGTAATTGGTCGCAGAAGAAAGAATATCTACCGCTTGGGTGATAAAGTAAAAGTCAGGATTAAGAAAACGGATATTGACAGAAGAATGATAGATTTGACGTTTGAATAGATATTAGATGAGTTCGGTTACGTCTATGCTCAGCTCCATTGAGCAGGAAATTAGAAAGCAACGCTTCGGCTCAAGCCCAAAATCATTATATGACCCCATCCATTATATTATGGGGTTAGGCGGCAAGCGCTTACGTCCTTTGTTGGTCATGCTTTCCTATTCGCTTTATAAAACAGATCCTAAAAAGATTATCAAGTACGCTACTGCTGTTGAGGTCTTTCACAACTTCACTCTGTTGCATGATGATATTATGGACAAAGCTCCATTGCGCAGAGGCAAATTGACCGTGCATGAAAAATGGAATACAAATACAGCCATCCTTTCGGGAGATGTGATGCAGATAAAAGTGTATGATCAGTTTCTCAACCTCGATGGAAAATTACTGAAAGAGGTTTTGAAAGCCTTTAACCAATGTGCCACTGAAGTGTGTGAAGGACAACAATGGGACATGGAATTTGAATCAATAGCCAATGTAACTGAGCAACAGTACATTGAGATGATTAAACTAAAAACCGCTGTGCTGCTTGGGTTTAGTTTAGAATTGGGAGCATTACTCGCAAAAGCACCTGTACGTGAAAGAAAAGCCTTAAAAGAATTTGGGATCAACATAGGCATTGGCTTTCAATTGAAAGATGATTTGCTGGATGTATATGCAGATAAGGCAAAGTTTGGAAAACAAGTGGGTGGTGATATTATCGCCAATAAAAAGACTTACCTCCTTATTAAAGCGCAAGAAAAAGTAACCGGCAAGGATAAAAAGGAACTTGAAGCATGGCTTGCTCTCAAGAAATTCAGCAAGCCTCAAAAAGTAAAAGCGATCACTGACCTATATAATAGGCTGAACATTCATCAGACTACTGAACAGAAAATTCAATCCTATTTTAAGAAAGGATTTAAGCAATTGGATGTACTAAAAAATACACCTCAAAAGAAGCAACTTATTAAGTTTACTCAAGATCTGATCAACAGGCAATCTTAATTGCTCTTATAATAAAACAATCTTCCTTTTATTCCTTTGGCGGTTTCGCTAAATGTATAGAATCCCGAACCATCACGATTCCAGGCAATAGCTTCTCCTTGGGGCTCACGTTCGTAGTTAAGTATGGCTGGTTTTGTTTTTAATAGCTCAGGAATCGATTCCGATGCTAAGCTCTTCCAATAAAAAACGTTATCATAATCCTTCATCAAAACTTCTTTGCCATCAGCAGAGATATCCGCTGCAACAATCCAGGTAAAGGGCAACTCTTCCTTAAACTCAGCAACTGTTGTGTCTGTAGAAATAAGAGGAAGGCTCATTTGATACAGTCTGATCTTTTGCTCTCGCTTTGAGATAACAAAAAGATCATTTGATGCGGGATCAATCATCATCGCTTCGGTATCGCGAGCTCCATCGTCCAATTTAATAACAAGCGTATCAAATTGATTAATCAAAAGCTTGTCGGTAGTGAGAACAGGCTCAACAAATCGATAAATAATTTTATACATAAACTTAGCTTCGTTATCTCCAATATCTCCGATGTATAAATAGGATGTATCTGATTCAACAGAGATTGCTATATCTTCCCAATCACGATTCTTAATTCCCGCCAAGGTGCAGGTCATTACAATTTCGGCTTTATCATTAATTAAAAATACTTCGGCAGGATTACCACTGTCATTGTGCGACCAGAAATAGCCGGGGTTAGCAACGCTTGCTACTAAGCCTGAAGCCTCTTCAAGTTTTCTATCAACCACACCAAGAATCTTTCCTCCAGAAAATAATTCAGAGATGCCTGCATTCTTTGTGCACCCGCAAAGAATCAATAGGCTAAGCAACCAATATCTCATTTTAAAAATAAGTTGTGAGCATCTCTAAAAACAATTTCTCTTAAGATCCCAACCTCGACACCTACTCCAAAAGAGAAGGGCACAAAGAGTTTTTAGAAATGCCCTTTTGTAAATTATTCCAGTGGCAATCCAGCACTCTTCCAGGCTTTAACTCCGCCCTTCATTTCATACACCGGGCTGTATCCTTTTTCTTTTAGGATCTCAGCAGCTTTAGCGCTTCTAATTCCTGATCCACAATAAACAAAAATAGGTTTGTGTTCTAAATCAGATAATTTATTTGCAAATGCATTGTCATAAACAATATTTTGTTGACCGGCCAATGCACCTCCACTCACCTCTTCTTCAGTGCGAACATCCAACAGAATAGCATTTTCAGTTGACTGAAATTTTGCCTGAAACTCAGTAGGCTCAAGAAGCGTTTCCGTGGCCACTTCTGCTTTCTTTTCGCCACAAGCGGCAAGTACAAATAAGAATACAATAAATTTTTTCATATGCTTGAAATTGAAGCGCAAGATACTGCTTTTTGCTATGTGAGACCGAGGGTGCCTTCCTGATTGTTCATTTACTGCTACGCTCATTACGTACGCGACAACCCCATTGGTATAAACCTTATAGAATCAACTACTTATATAAGTATTTGTTGCCTAAGCAACGGAGTACTCTGTAATACAGTATTTTTGCCTCTAATTCTAAATGACAACAACTGTGAGCAACGAAGAGGATTTGATTGAAGATGATGAAGATGGCCTCTTTGAGCATCACCGCATAGTAGCTGACGCCAAGCAAGGTTTGCTGCGGATTGATAAATTCTTGATGGATCGGCTTCCTAACGTTACCCGCACAAAAATTCAGGAAGGAATTCATGATGGGTTTGTAAAGGTTAATGAGGAGAGTGTAAAACCAAATTACAAAGTACATCCTCATGATGTTATCACGGTTGCCTTTCCCGAACCGCCACGAGATACCGATGTAGTTCCGGAAAATATTCCACTTAACATTGTATACGAAGACGAATATTTGCTAGTAGTTAATAAAGCTGCGGGTATGGTAGTACATCCGGCTTATCAAAACTGGAGCGGCACATTGGTAAATGCGTTGACTTATCATTTTCAAAATTTACCGGAGATGGCTGGCAATGATGGTCGCCCTGGGTTAGTACATCGCATTGATAAAGACACCAGTGGTTTATTGGTGATTGCCAAAACCGAAAAGGCCATGAACTCTTTGGCAAAACAATTTTTTGATCACTCTATTGAACGAACTTATCAGGCCATTGTATGGGGGTTACCCAATCCTGAGACCGGAACAATAAACGTAAATGTGGGACGAAGTTTAAAGGACAGAAGAATAACGGCTGCCTTCCCGGAAGGAGACTTTGGACGAACCGCCATCACGCATTATAAACTGCTACAGGATTATCGATATGTATCCTTGATAGAATGTAAACTGGAAACTGGCCGTACTCATCAAATACGGGCGCACATGAAATTTATTGGCAATCCCATTTTCAATGATGCAGCGTATGGTGGTAATGAAGCCATGAAAGGAACCATCTTTAGTAAATACAAACAATTTGTTGACAACTGTTTCAAAATTATTCCGCGCCAGGCGTTACATGCCAAAACGCTAGGCTTCATTCATCCCGGCACCAATAAATTTATTCAGTTCGATTCAGAACTTCCCACTGATTTCAAAGAAGTGATTGAGAAGTGGGAACATTACGTGAAGTATAATTAGTTAGCCACAGACCTGCCTTCCGGAAGGCAGGTTCACTGATTTTAAAACTAAGATGAATTAGTAATCTGTGAACCTGCCCTCCGCACGCTACGGGAGGCGGGTCAGTGGCGAAAATGTACCCTGATAAAATAGGAATTCTTAATCATTGAATTAATCTTCTGATAATCTCGAAACTTTAAAGGGAAGAATTTCCTATCAGGTGCGCGGAACACCTGCGATGATGCGGAGAAGATGTTAAGAATTAAGCGGCTGCGCTTAACTTTCTCTTACCCTTCTCCTGGCGCAACGCCTGCTTAATTTCTTTCATAGCTTCTTTCTTAAAAGCCATGTAGTCCATTTTTTTTGCAGGCTTGTGGACGATGCTCTTGATGTAATCAAGTACTTCTTCCATTTGCACCCTGTCCATTGTATCCAGACTTTGCAGGATGGCCAACTTCGGTGATAGTAACATACAATTAGTGGTTGTTGTTAGTACAAATAACGTAAATTAATCCCCTGAGGTTCAACCCGTAAGAGTACTATTAACTCAAAAATGACCTTGAGTTAACATTCAACAGCAAATAGCTCGTTTTTAGATTCAAATATCAGCCAATTTAAATGTAATGGGTAGCACCATTCGTTGACGAACAGCCCTGCCACGTTGCTTACCAGGATTCCAGGGGGGTGAACCTTTAATAACCCGTTCTGCTTCTTCATCGCATCCAGCGCCAATACCTTTCACGGTATGGATATCGGTTAACTCTCCTGTTCTGCTCACAATAAACTCAACAAATACTTTGCCTTGAACTCCCATTCGTCTCGCAGCAGCCGGGTACGAAATACTTGAATTCACATAGTTATAAAATTCCACTAACCCATCTTTTGGTGTTGCCTTATCCTCAACAATTGTAAAAATCTGATCCACATCTTCTGTTTCAATTGTAGCTTTAATCTCAAGTATCGGAGCTTCCTTTAATTTCATATCTTCCGTTACTTCAACGTCAAAAACAAATTGAATTTCCTCCTTAATCTCTTCCTGATTTGGAACCTCGATCAATTTTGGCTGCTGTAATACCGGAGGTTCAGGGGGTAAAATTTCTGTAGGTGGCACTTCTATAAATGTATCATCAACTACTGCAGTTTTTGCTGTCAGATCCACCATAGGTGTGTCAAATTGCTTCCACTCAAATGCCATAAGCGCAAGGGAAACACTTGATATCAACCCAATGGCAAGAAATAAATTCCTCTTTGTTGATAAATCGGCCTGCGGATATTTTTTTGCTTCCATAGTGTGTTGCTTTATGCACTATAATATTCACCAGATCGGCAAAAAAAATATATGATTTGTGATAGTATCAAATACTGATTTTTATCAATCGTTTGTATTCCTCTAAAAACAACCCTAATCACGGAGCCAGACTAATCTTATCATTTATGGATTATAAGCTATAACTTGAAGGGTTTACTCATAGAACTATGTCCATTAAAGTTGCTTTGCGTCATCAAATGAGTTACGATTACGATCGGGCAGTAAATCTGTCTCCGCATCTTTTTCGATTACGTCCTGCGCCACATTGCCGTACTCCCATTCTGGCTTATTCATTAAAAGTTGAACCCAGCAATCATTTCATCAATTGGCAGCAAGATCCGTTTGGCAACATGGTTGCCCGCGTGGTTTTCCCCGAGCAAACCAGACGACTTCACTTTGAAGTAGAGGTGATTGCAGATATGATTGTCATCAATCCGTTTGATTTTTTTGTAGAGAAGTATGCCGAACATTTTCCATTTGAATACAATCACCAATTAAGAAAAGAACTCACCCCCTATTTTGAAATAACGGAGCGTGGTGAGCAACTTCAACAATGGGTAAAAGGTATTGATCTATCCAAGAAAAGAATCATTGACTTTTTGGTGGAGATGAATCAAAAAGTCTGGAAGCATACAAACTACACAGTGCGTCTTGAAACGGGAGTTCAAACCTGTGAAGAAACCCTCCAACTTAAAAGTGGTTCGTGCCGCGACTCCAGTTGGTTGCTGGTTCAGATCTTTCGCCACCTTGGAATGGCTGCGCGGTTCGCCTCAGGGTATTTAGTGCAATTAAAATCTGATGTAAAAGCATTGGATGGTCCTTCCGGTACAGAAAAAGATTTTACTGACCTTCATGCCTGGGCGGAAGTATTTATTCCCGGTGCGGGTTGGGTGGGCCTTGATCCTACCTCAGGATTGCTTACAGGTGAAGGACACATTCCCTTGTGTTGTACACCTGATCCGGTAAGTGCAGCGCCTGTTACCGGGTTAACCGATGTGTGTCAGGTTACATTTTCATTCAGCAATGAAGTTACCCGCATTCATGAAGACCCACGCGTCACCCAACCTTACACCGAGGAACAATGGGCAACCATCATCGCGTTAGGCAATCAGGTAGATGAAGATTTGCAGCGAGGCGACATGCGTTTAACAATGGGTGGAGAGCCCACGTTTGTCTCCGTTGACGATATGGAAGCAAAGGAATGGAACACCGCTGCGGATGGTCCCCAAAAAAGAAAACGCGGAGCCGATTTAATCAAACGATTAAAAACTAAGTTCGCTCCTAACGGATACATTCATAAAGGCCAGGGTAAATGGTATCCGGGCGAACCGCTACCTCGCTGGCAATATTCTGCCTATTGGCGAAATGATGGTGCGTCTATTTGGAAGAATGATGCCTTACTAGATTTGGATGACAAGCCTTCTGCTTATACCATAGAAGATGCCCAACGATTGGCCGAAGAACTGACTAAGTATTTGAACATTCCTAAAGAACATGTTCACCCGGCAGTGGAAGATGTGTTTTATTTTTTATGGGAAGAAAATAAAGTGCCTGCTAATATTGATCCGTACAAAGCAAATCTTAACGATTCGCTGGAGCGCAAAAAGTTAGCTGAACTCTTAACAAGAGGACTGGGCAATCCAGTGGGGTTTGTAATTCCAATGGAATGGAATCATTGGAGTAAGCGATGGCTTTCTAGTCAATGGAAATTTCGTTCTGATCAATTGATTTTGATTCCCGGCAATTCTCCGATTGGATTTAGATTGCCACTCAAAACATTAACTCATATTGACAAATCGAAAACGCAGCGTGAAGTTGAGCGCAGCACCTTTGAACCATTACCTGATTTTATAGATTTTCATGAGTTGGTAAAGCAACGGTTTCATCAACTCATCACCGAGCAGCCTTTACCAAAAGAGTTTTTCAGCAAGCCATCTAAACCAGAGGAAAGTGAAACTGAGAAAGTCAGTAAAAATCTGAAAGAGAAAAAAGAACCGGAAGAAAAAGTTGACACAGAGTTTGATGTTTATACTGTGAAAACCGCGCTCTGCATTGAGGTGCGCGAAGGTAAAATCTATTTCTTTATGCCTCCCCTTAAATATGCGGAGCATTATCTCGATCTGTTGGCTTCCATTGAGCTAGCTGCAGCCAAGCTAAATCTTAAAGTCGTTATTGAAGGGTACGAACCCCCACATGATAACCGACTCACAAAAATTGCGCTCTCGCCCGACCCAGGTGTGTTGGAAGTAAACGTGCATCCTGCAAAAAGTTGGAAAGAGATTGTTAACAACTACGATACGCTGTTTGAAGAAGCACGGCTCAGCAGGTTGGGTACCGAAAAATTTATGCTCGATGGAAAACATACGGGCACAGGCGGTGGCAATCATATAACGGTTGGCGGTATTACTCCATCGGATAGTCCACTGCTACGCAGACCAGACTTACTTCGCAGTTTAATTACGTATTGGCAACATCATCCAGGTCTATCCTATTTATTCTCCACGCAATTTATTGGCCCAACCAGTCAGGCACCACGTGTGGATGAAGGCCGGCAAGAAATACTGTATGAATTAGAAATTGCTTTCAGTCAAATTCCTGAAACGGGGGATGTTCCTTTCTGGATGGTGGATCGAATTTTTAGAAATCTCTTAATTGATATTACAGGTAACACGCATCGTGCTGAGTTTTGCATTGATAAACTTTACTCACCTGATAGTTCTACCGGCCGACTAGGCATTCTTGAGTTTCGTGGGTTTGATATGCCTCCTAATAAGCAGATGTGTTTAGTGCAATTGCTACTCATTCGTTGTTTGCTTGCGCGATTCTGGGCAAAACCTTATAAACATAAACTCATTCGCTGGGGCACCGATTTATATGACAAATATTTGTTGCCTCATTATGTTGAACAAGACTTGAATGAAATCGCCCGCGATTTACAAGAACATGGGTATGCATTTCAGGCTGACTGGCTCAATACATTTTTCGAATTCCGTTTTCCCATCTATGGTAAGATACGCGTACAAGAAATGGAACTAATCATTCGAAGTGGTATTGAACCTTGGCATGTGTTAGGCGAAGAAACTGCACGGGGTGGCACTGCTCGATTTGTGGACTCGAGCATGGAACGCATTGAAGTAAAAGTAAAGAATTTTAATGCCGAGCGTTTTATGATCACCTGTAATGGAATGGCTGTGCCACTTCAGCAAACTTCCATAAATGGAGAATATGTTGCAGGGGTTCGTTACCGCGCCTGGTCACCTACTTCTGCGTTGCATCCTACATTAGGTGTGGATGTGCCGTTGGTCTTTGATGTAGTGGATACCTGGAACCATCGAGCGATTGGTGGGTGTACCTATCATGTGGTGCATCCGGGTGGAAGAAATTATGATTCCTTCCCAATCAATTCGTTTGAAGCAGAGGGAAGAAGAATCAGTAGATTCTGGAGTGAAGGTCACACGCAAGGCAGCATCACACCAACCGAAAATGTGAAAGTTGCTTCGCGTTATCTGGAACCTAATCTGGTACCTAAAAATTTTGATCCACCCCCGGTTAAAATAAGTCCGGAATATCCTCGTACTTTGGATTTAAGACAATCTTGATTTGCCTGCATGCAACCTTCTCTTCAGAATCTCTCAGCCGAATATTTTACCAATCAAACTGCCCTTGACGAATGCTTTGATCAACATGATCAGGTACGTGAAGCCTGGAAAAAGTTAATTGCAAACATTGACATGCTTGGCGCTGAGGAATTAAAAAATCGGCATCAGGAATTATTAAAGTTGCTGCAGGAAAATGGAGTAACCTACAATATGTATGGTGATAGCAACGAACTAAATCGTCCGTGGCTGCTCGATGCGGTTCCCTTCGTTCTTCCGGCAAACGATTGGAGTTACATTGAGCGCGGCATGAAGCAACGCGCTTTCGTTCTTGATAAAATATTGGATGACATTTATGGCGATCGCATCCTGATCAAAAACAAAATCATCCCGGCTGAATTAATTTACTCTCACTCTGGATTTCTAAGACCTGTCGATAAAATCAAATTGCCCGGGCTTCAACTTCCGTTATACTCTGCCGACTTATCCCGTGGGCCGGATGGAAACATTTGGGTAATTAAAGATCGCACCCAGGCGCCTTCGGGTATGGGGTATGCGCTAGAAAACAGAAGCGCATTAAGTCGCGTTGTTCCCGAGCTATTTCAGCAACATCACGTTGCCAAGTTGGGCGGTTTCTTCAACAACTTGATGCAATGCCTCATTCAGATTGCGCCACAAGGAAAAGAAAATCCACGCATTGTACTGCTTACTCCGGGGCCCCGCAACGAAACTTATTTTGAACATGCGTTTCTTGCTTCATATCTAGGTATCACCTTAGTGCAAGGCGAAGACCTAATCATGCGTGATAGTTTTGTGTGGATCAAAACCGTAGAAGGTCTTGAAAAAGTAGATGTGATTTTGCGTAGAGTGGATGATATGTTTTGCGATCCGCTAGAACTCCGCGAAGATTCTCAGTTAGGAATACCCGGTTTGCTTCACGCGATCCGCAAAGGAAATGTAGCCGTTGCCAATCCACTCGGAAGTAGCATTCTGGAAAATGTTGGGTTGATGGCTTTTCTTCACAATGCTTTTCAGTTTTTCTTAAAAGAAGATCCCATAATCCCCATGATTGCTACCTGGTGGTGCGGACAGAAAAAAGAAATGGATTATGTGATCGATCACCTCGATACATTGGTTATTAAAGGGATTGAGCGTGCGGGTAGTTTTAAAACGGTGATGGGCAGTCAACTTTCGAAAGCACAGAAAGATGATCTGATTAGGAGAATAAAATTTGATCCTTCTAAATATGTTGGTCAAGAGGAGGTTACTTTCTCTACCTCCCCGGTTCTCTATAAAGAAAGACTTGACCCACGTTACACAGTACTTCGTTCGTACATGGTTGCGAATGGAGATAACTATGAAATGATGCGTGGCGGTCTCACCCGGTGCTCACCAGAAAAGGGAAGTTTTTTGGTTTCAAATCAGGATGGTGGAATTTCAAAAGACACATGGGTTGAATCTGCAGGCGAATCGCTCCCTGTTATTCATCATGCCCCTGACATGAAGCGAAAAGCAGTGCTGCCAAGTCGCGCTGCTGAGAACTTATTTTGGGTAGGTCGTTATACACAGCGCATTGTTCGCACTTCACGTTTCATTCGAATTGTGTTAAGAGCGCTTACTCAAAAAGGATTTGTAAATGCTGGTGCCGATACGGAGTCAATGAAAGTGCTTTTAAAAACAGTTACTAACTTAACGGATACATATCCGGGTTTTATTGAAGATGAAGAATTGTTGGCAAACCCACTTCCTGAAATTCACAAACTTGTTTGCCAGGCCGATTATCCGGGTAGTATTATGTTCACGCTTAATAATCTGCTCCGCTCCATGTATGCTGCTCGCGATCGATGGACCGTGGATAGCTGGCGCATCATTGATGAAATTGAAAACATCAAACGCAGAATTGCAGCGTTGGAACCGGGAAACATTCGGTATGCACTTACCTTGTTAGATCAACTAACAGGACGCTTACTTTCCTTTTCGGAGATGACTCGTCAATGTATGTACCGTAGTGATGGCCGTACGATGTACCGCATGGGTCAATTGATTGAAGAAATCCTGATGGAACTTGCCCAGTTTAAATCGATACTGACAGAAAAAAAAGATGAGAGTAATGAATTTCAACTGTTGGAAGCATTGCTATTGAGTAATCAAAATCTTTCTTCGTATCGCTCGGTATATCGTACTTCGTTGGATGTTGTTCCCGTTATTGACTTGTTATTTTTAAATGGGCAAAATCCTACTTCACTTATTTTCTCAATTAGAAGGATTGCTCAAGTATGCCCGTAACCTTGCTCAAAAAGAATCGGGTGTAAATGATAATGAAATATCGCGATTGGTTTTTGAATGTTATAGTAACGTTCGTCTGATTGATATCTCTGAACTGGTTGCTCTTGATGAGACCGGAAAAAGAATTAAGCTGGATGAGTTTTGCAATTCACTTCAAAATCAAATCTACAATCTATCCATGAAGTTGAATTCAAAATATTTTAGTCATTCTACCTATCAGCCGCAAGGCAACAAAGGGGGATTTCAATTTGAAGTGTAGAAATGCGCTACCAGATCAAACATATTACCGAATACAAGTATCAGGAGTTAGTCAACACGGCTCACAATCGGTTATGCTTAGTGCCCTTAAATCTCCCCGAACAAAAATGCCTCTCATCAAACATAAAAGTATTCCCTACTCCTGACGAACAAGAATTTCGTACCGATTTTTTTGGCAACACATTATATTTTGTTTCCATTTATAAGGAGCATAATAAGCTGGAAGTAATTTCAGAAAGCTTGATCGATGTACTTCCCCGAATTCAATCAGGTATTGCGGCCGAGAGCAAGTTGCTATGGGAAAATGTTAAAACAACAATTGCCCAGCATGATGAGTATGGGGAAATTGCTCAATATCTCTTACCCTCACACTACGTACCCTATAGTGTAGAAATTCAAAAGTTTGCGGAGGATTGTTTTGCACAAGGCGATACATTGTGGAATGCTTCCAATGCTCTAATGAAAAAAATCTTTACTTCATTAGAATTTAAACCAGGCTTCACTACCGTGAATACACCGGTAGAAACAGTTGTTAAATTAAAGAAGGGCGTGTGTCAGGATTTTGCTCATTTAATGATTGCCTGCTTGCGTAACCAAGGTGTGGCTGCTCGCTACGTGAGTGGTTATTTAGAAACCTTCCCTCCACCCGGTAAAGAAAAACTAGTTGGTTCTGATGCTTCCCATGCTTGGGTGGCCGTTTACTTTCCTGACATTGGGTGGGTAGAGTTTGATCCCACCAATAATTTGTTGCCTGCCGAAAACCATATTATCGTTGCGTTTGGTCGTGATTATTTTGACGTGGCTCCTATTAAAGGAATTATTTTTAGTTCGGGTACGCAGCAGGTAGATGTAAAAGTGGATGTGACCCGAGTGTAGAGCATCATCACACTGACTCAAAAAATCCAAACCCAATTTGAATGTCTTTCCGGGCAAGCTACCAGAATTGAATGCTGAAGGAGAGATTCTGATATTTATAAATTCCTGTTAACAGGAACTGGCGCGACCCGGAATCTCATGGAAGGCCTTCCCATTGTAATTCATTGAGATTGCGGGTCTCGGTTGTATGTTACTAAATGATTTTATGTGAGCACTCGCCCGCAATGACAGTCAGATAGAGAATTGACTTTTCTTTGAAGTCCAGATTCTAAACACTTTCACTGTCATTCCGGGCAAGCAACCGGATTTGAATTAAAAGATTGAGCGTACAATATTTGACGGATCTCAATCCGAAAACAAGCGCGACCCGGAATCTCATAAAGTTTGTAGAGATTGCGGGTCTCGTTCATATGTTAGTAAATGATTTATGTGAGCACTCGCCCGCAATGACCCTTCGAAAGAAGGGCACATCCTTTTTCAATGTCATTCCGTCCCGCTAATTATCGGGATGACCCGGAATCTCAACTAGTCCCTGTAGGCGAGATCGCGGCTCAAAGCCTGCCTTTGCCTGCTCCGCCACTTGGCGGAGCAGGCAGGGCCGCAATGACAGCATAACTTTTTGAGTCAGGATTCAGGACATCCGAAACCATTGGTTTTACATTCCCGTTTTTGTTTTATTTGCACCTCCAAAATTTAATCGTTTGTTTATGAGAATCATTGTTGTATGTCTTTTTGCGCTTACTAGCCTTTCTGTTGTTGGGCAATCTAAAAAAGAATTGGCTGCTGAAGTTACCAAGTTAAAATCTGAATTAGCCGAACTAAATAAACCGAAAGTTGCTAACCTGAATGATGAAACTAAGCGCGCAAGCTATGGACTTGGAGTTCTGATTGCTTCTAACCTAAAAAGTCAGGGCGGTGATTCTGTTGATCTTGAGTCACTTTATTTTGGAATTCAAGACATTTACAACAAAAAAGAGTTAATCATAAAAGAACAAGAGTGCTCCATGATTGTACAGACCTATATGACGAAAGCCATGGAGAAAAAAACTGAGGCACTAAAAGTAGAAGGAGTTGCCTTTCTTGAAGCAAACAAAGCAAAACCTGGCATCGTGGTAACCGAGTCGGGCTTACAATATCAGGTGATCACTTCAGGCAAAGGAAATAAACCCACTTCAGAGGAAGATAATGTTACTGTTCATTATACAGGCAAGTTAATAGATGGAACTGTGTTTGATAGTTCTGTAGAACGTGGCGAACCAGCAACCTTTCGATTAAACGAAGTTATTGCAGGCTGGACAGAAGGATTACAAATGATGCACGAAGGCGACAAGTGGATGTTATACATTCCTTACGATATCGGTTTTGGCGAACGTGGTTCAGGTAGTCAAATTCCACCTTATGCGGCATTAATCTTTGAAGTAGAGTTGATTAAAGTGAATTGATTTAAAGGGTGCCACCGCATTTAGCGGTGGCATGAATCAACTCAATCTTTGTAAAATTTATAACTGTGATTTAACGCTCTGGTTTAAATCGGAGAAAATAAATTCCCAGAATCACCAACCAGATTAACCACAAGGTACTGCCAATAAATCCTGCTAAGTCCCAAACCGGAAAGGAAGGAATAACTGTTGCAAATAATTCCGTTTGCGCGAGTAAGTAAATGCCTGATGCTACATACGCAAAGTAGGCTATCCAATTTGGAATTGCCTTTACCCGTTGAAGAGCTATCGAGATCATCACCGTCCAGGCGATAGTAAACAATTGACCTAAATGCTCTCCTAATATTACTCCAGCAAACTGA
>CAWBCB010000134.1:0-29864 GCA_963787095.1 uncultured Cytophagales bacterium
TACCCGGAGCTGCCGAGCGTAATATCGGAGCTTATTTTGAAGGTGATAAGGGAACTCTCATTTGTGATTATAGCACCCTGTCAATTACTATTAATGGAGTAACTGTTTCGGATATTCCAGAAATCCCAAAAACCATTGTTCGCTCACCGGGGCATCAACAAAATTTTATTGACGCTGTAAAATCCAGGACACAACCTGAGTCAAATCTGGCGTATGCCCGCGAGATGACACTGCCTATGCACTTGGCTTTGGCGTCATGGCGCGTGGGCCGAACACTAAAGTGGGATTCTGACAAAGAGAAAGTTATCGGAGATAAGGAAGCTGAAGCTTTACTCTCGAGAAAGTATAGAAAGAAATGGGATTTGGTTTAGAATTTTTCTGCACAAGGGTTTAAAACTTCAATTAGTTCATTAACGACTCTATTGTCTTCGGGTCGAATTGAATGAGTTAGTGTGGAAAAAATACCTCACATTGTAGACTCCAACATTAGGTTTTACGTTATCTTGGAGTTAACAGAGTCAAGATTATCGGTCATGCTAGACTGAACCTTTAATCCTTAATTATGGCACAATCTTTTCTTAAAAAACGGTATTCACTAAAAAATTTAAACATGAAGCTCCCGATTCGAAATTCCTCAAACCTTATCATACTCGCCCTGGTTTTAATTACTGCTTTTGGCTGCCAGAGTAAAAAGAAAGCAATGCAAGCTAAAAATGCTGCGGCAGAAAAAGCTAAAATGGAACAAGAAGCGATTGATCGCAAACAAGCAGAGGAAAAGGCAAAGCGAGCAGCCGAAGAACAAGCAAGGATTGAGGCTGAGAAACGAGCCAATGAAAGCAAAGTAAGTACGCCTTCCATGAAATTAGGTCAATACTTTAGTTCAATTTCTAATTCGAGCAATGTGGCTTCGGCCAACGCCAACATCAATGAGGCCTTATCGTTATTTGCCTCACCTGATACTCCGGTTTTGATTGTGATTAGTGAATCGGATGGCATGAAGGATTATGATAAGCCCACTACCATCAGGCAATACCTCAATTACCTGAAAGATCAAAAGAAGAATCCTAACATGATCTCGGACATTAAAACCAACGGGGAAGGTAAAATCACCGAGTTGGAATTAAAGAAGAACTAGATTGTTATGTTTCATTTTTTAAAATTCATTTTAAATACCATTAACATGTTTAATAACTATTATAAAATTGGCCTTTCACTAGTATTCACGCTGGTGGCTACTTCCCTAGTCTTTTCTCAATCAGGCGAAATTAGTCCTAAAAGAAAACAAGCAATTGATTCGTTGGCGCTGGAAAAAGTGAGGGATCTAAGTAAATACATCAGCATCATTGGTAATAAGAAGACAGCTTTTTCAGAGGCTAGTCGGGTGATGGACAGAGCGGAAGAACTTTTTGCACCTGATAGTGAGATGGGGGTTTCTTCGTTGAATAGCAAAGAAGTAAAGTACTATAAGGTTCGTAAGTATTTTGAACACTTGATTGCGCTTAACTATGATCGTGTCAATATACAATGGTACGACATTCATTATATCAGTGACCTTGAAAGACAACCTGATGGAAAGTATGTAGGAGTGGTTACTATTTATCAACGTTTTGAAGGTGAATCAGATGATGGCTTGAAATACAAAGACACCACTAAAAAAGACATCACGATATACGTAGAGCGTAAAAAAACACAAGTCTCCGGAAGGATCATTGAATTCTGGGATGTGTTGTTAGGAGATATTCGTGTTACCGAAACAAGCAAGTAATTACGTGTTCGTCCTGAGATCTTGTATTGTAATAGTACTAATGGTGATTACTTCACCATTAGTTGCTCAGATTGTGGGTGACCTTGAAGACGAGAGCAAACTATATGCGCAATCAAAACAAGTAAACCAGTTTTTTAGAAGGTTCAATGGCGAAGAAGATGAAAAGGGCAAGCGCTATTACCCTACTGACAGGCAATATCAAAGTCCTAAGCTTAGAAAAAATTATCTTGGAATTCTGTTTGATGAAAGTAACAGCGGAATTAGTTCCTCCCTTAAAACTGAATTCGTAAAAAGTGTTTTGGATAAAGGGGAATCCTCCATTCTAAATTTCCATGGAGGTAATTGGTTCTCTGAAGTAAAAGCCGTCTTTACCATGAATGGAGTAAGCCAACCCATCACGTTATATATGGAGTTGGAAAAAGATCATCTGGGTTATAAATGGGTGATTAGTAAAGTTCATGCAGATATGCTTGATCCCTACTTTAAACGAGATACCACAAAGGTGGGTCGGTTCCTGCACCCACTCAGTCATGAGCTTGCTTTCATGAACCTTCGAAAAGCGTTTGAGAAACCAGATAGCGTAAGTCAGTTTACCAAAAAACGCTTTACACCCGATCATCTTTCGATTTTTTTGTACGAGGTTAAAAAGGGAAACTTAAAGTTCAAATCTGTAGAGCAAGTGAAATTTCACTTCTTTCAATTAGATGGTTGGTACTTTGAACTTTCTCAATTCAACAGACCAGGTTATAACACAGGTTGGTTAATTTCTAACCTTGTAAAACTAAACACCGATGCCGATAAAAAACTTTTGATGGCATATCTCTATCAATAATTTATGACTGTTAGAACTAGAACCGGTACGGATATGAATCTTAGAATGAATCGATCTGCTCGTTGGCTCTTTTCTTTTGTGTTGATTATCACGTTATCATTTCCGGTTGCTGCTCAAACTAAAAAGAAAGCGGACACTAAGCCGGTAAAGGAAGAACCTAAGCCAAAAGAAGTAAACAAAGCGGAAGATGAAAAGCGGGTTCAGGATATCATAGCCTTTCTTCAATATTTATTGAATACGTTGGGAAGTAGCAGTACCTCTGCACGTGATAAAGAAGTGCTCATCACAGAAAGTTATGCGAAAATATTCCGCGATAGCAAAGTTCAAATTGAAGATGATTTAGTAGAAGCCCGATTGGTAGTAACCAACAAGGACATTGTACCTTATTTGAAAGATGTTGATTTCTTTTTTAAAGATGTAAAGTTTGAGTTTACCATAGAAGACATAAAAAGTAGTGTGTTACCCAATGGCGAAGTCTTTTATAAAGTAACAACAAGAAGGGTGCTAACAGGAATCACTTCAGAGGGTCAAAAAACAACCAGCACAATCCCCCGGTTTATTGAAATCAATTACAACACGGATTCACAAGATCTCAGAATAGTAAGCATGTACACCCATGAGTTTAATGAGACCGAGGCATTAACTAGTTGGTGGAAAGGGTTAAGCCTTGAATGGAAAACAATTCTAAGAAAAAAGCTACCGAGCATCAATTTAGTCGATAGCGTTCAAGTAACTGATATAAAAGTTATTACAGCAATAGCTGAACTTGACTTAAGTGACAATCCTTATATCCAAAACATTGATCCACTGGTTCGGTTATTAAACCTTACTACCCTTAATATTTCAGGCACTAAAATTAGCGACCTTACTCCCATTCGCAACCTGACTGAATTAACAACACTTGATTTATCAAATACGAGCGTTAGAGACTTATCATCATTAAAGTACTCGAATAAATTACAGAGTCTGGATATTAGTAACACACTGGTAACTGATATTTCTGTTTTGGAAAAAATGCCCAATCTTCAAGATTTGGAAATGCAAGGAATTGCGGTAATTGATTTTTCGCCTTTATCGTTTTTAACGTCTCTTGAAACAGCTAATCTAGCCGATACCAAAATTTACACCCTCGCTCCTGTTGAAAGTCTATCAAAATTAAAGGAGTTAGATATTTCAGGAACTTCCATTAGAGATTTAGATCAGCTTAAGAAGCTCAAAAACTTAAAAGAACTTGATATTGACAGCACAAGCATCAACAACCTAGATGCGCTGGCAAGTCTTGATAACCTTGTTGTCCTGCGTGCGAACTACACGGCTATAACAAGTCTGTTACCACTCCAAAAACTTACTCATCTCGAAAAGATTTATGCTGACTATACAGCCATTAATAGAGAGACTGCAAATAGTTTCAGAACCTTAAATCGCAACGTACAAGTTATTTTTGATTCAGAGGAATTAAAAGCCTGGTGGAATGCACTTACACCAGAATGGCAATCTGTACTTAGCAGGTCTGCAGAAATTGAACTAACTCCTTCAAAAGAAGAATTAGCAAAAGTCCCTCATTTAGACTCGATCAACCTAAGTGGTGCCATGAGAATGAATAGCCTTGAACCACTTCGCAAGCTCCAAAAGTTACAAGTGATTATTGCCAGTCAAACTGCTATCACTGATTTATCGCCTTTGCAGGCTCACCCAGATATCCGATACCTGGATATCAGCGAAACAAATGTTTCTGACATTTCAGTGCTACAGCAATTTAACAAACTTAAAGTAGTCTTAGCTGATAAGAGTAAGATTGAAAATATTGAGCGGTATACTTTTCCGGCTCTTGAAGTACTGTATGCAGATAACACTACTGTGCATGATATCACTGCAAAAGAATTTCTAAAGCGGAATCCGAAATGTCTTTTGATGTATAAAACCATTCACATCGACCGATGGTGGAATGGATTATCCGAAAACTGGAAAGATGTTTTTAAGGCGCAAATGAAATCTAAACGAGATTTTACCCGTGAGGATTTTCATCAACTGGTGGAACAAGTGTCATTGATTATTAAAGATGCGCCTGTAAGCGACCTTAGTGCATTGAGTGAATTTGTTTGTTTAAAAGAATTACATTTTTCAGGCACTTCCATTCTTACCATTCCACCGCTCGATAATATTAAATCATTAAAGTCATTGCACGCTACCAATGGTCCGCTTCAACAAATTGAATCACTTGAATTGCTTACTGAATTGGAAGACCTTGATATTTCCAATACGCCTCTGGAGGATTTAAAGGTGCTAAGGAATTTGAGCAAACTCAAAAAATTAAATTGTGCGGGAACCCAGGTTAGACGATTAGACCACCTTGAACGATTAAGTAATCTTGAATACCTGGACTGCTCAAATACATTGGTTAGAAAACTTGATCCGCTGGATAATCTTCCGATTAAAACAATTACCTGTTACAATACAAAGATTTCTTCTCGGGAGATCGAAAACTTTAAAATTGTTCATCCTGATTGCCAGGTTGTGTACTATCGGTAGCTATTAAGGGCATCTCTAAAAAAACCCAGTCGCAATTCAGAGCGTGAGCGAAGAATCTCGTTATTCGGAGAAAAAACAGATTCTTCGATCGCTCCCTCTGAATGGCGGTTATGTTTTAGGTTTTTAGAGATGCCATTAATTTCTGATACCTAAATAGTTCATTACGGCTTCATCTCCTTGAAGAGCGTTTTTAGCAAGCTGATGTTTTTCGGTGTAGACCAATAATTTTTCGGTTGGTAAAATAGTGACGACAGTTTCGTTGTATCCATCCTGCGTTGCGTCCTTGCTATCTAACTTAAAATACTGTGTAAAGAATTTGTAAGCAGCTACACGTTTTGAATAACCATAATCATGACCTTCGGTTGGGAAATGTGCATTCTTAACCTTGTCTTCTGCATGATAAGCAGCATATACTTTTTGGATGTAGGGAAATTCAACAAGAGGTGTGTTTGATGTCCAATCTTTACCATCCGAAACGATTAACATAGGCTTCGGTGCAAAGAGCGCTGCAATCTCAACGTTATTAGTTTGAAAGTCGGCAGTTCTATGAATAGGCATTCCGCTCTCGCACATGCAACCTCCAAAGAAATGAGCCGATACTTGAGTTACTGGCACAGATACTTTGATTCGATCATCAATTGCAGATAGTAAGAATGTTTGTGTACCACCGCCTGAATAACCTGTCATCCCGATTCTCTTGGAATCAACATCAGGTCGTGAAAGTAAATATTCAAGCACGCGCCTACTATTCCAGGTTTGGAGCAAAGGAGCGATTGGCATTTTATGAGTTGTTTGCAAACTTTCACCGGTGCCAATCATGTCATAGGTAAAAACAATCGCACCCATGCGCGCAAGCATGGCATCTCTAATTTGTGTTTCCTCTCTAAACCGTTGCCCTTCACCATGACCGTGGGGATTTAGAATGGCTGCAAATTTTCCCTTCTTCTGCATAGGGATATAAAGATTTCCAGTGATGTAAAATCCAGGGAAACTTTCAAGGATAATATTCTCAACACGATAGCCATCAAACTCTTGCTTACCGGTAACAACCGGATTAAAGTGCCCTTTGATGGTAGGCATTTTTTCCAATTGCATTCCTTTGATAATTCCGGCTCTGATTTGATCGGCTCTTTTCTTCCATGAATCAACATCACTCCACTCCTTGGCAAAGTTATCCATCATCACTTTTGCTTCTTCTTCAGTCCAGTACTTGCCAACACAAAGCATGTTGTTCTCTTGACTGCGAACAATCATACAACTGAATACAGCCAGTACAATAAAAAATAGTTTTATGCTTTTCATTATTCGTTGTCGTTTAAGATAGCAAAGGAACAGGCTAAAATTTGAACCACAAAGGCACTAAGGCACAAAGTTTCACGAAGTGAAAATAATCAAACTTGACAATCTTATTTCGAGAAAGTAAAGTCTGGCAGTTTCATAATCTTTCCTCCATTCATAGCCGATTCGTGAGCCAAGATTCCCACACAAGTGATATTAGCAGACTGCGCAGCATTAGGATAAGGTTGTCTCTTTTGTTGAAGTGCGCTTATAAACTCATGCACCAAATGCGGATGCGAACCTCCGTGGCCGCCTCCTTGCAGCAAACGAAAGATGTTGATGTTCATCGGCATCGTACACGCCTTTTGTAGTAAACGACTGAATAGATTCTGGTAACAGCTTTGCATAATCAGGACATTCCATTTCTTCTGGAATTTCAGGCTCTGGTTTTTTCGCAGTATGCACTACCAAAGGTTGGCCTTCAATCAACGGCCACTCTACTGATTTCTTTGAACCATACACTTCAAAGCTTTCGCGATACTGACGAGCTACATCAAACAGTGAACGATACACATGCGCACTCAAATCTGAATCTTTCAACTTGATGTGTGCAGTTTCAATTGCATAAGGTGAGTTATAATGCTTTTGTAAATCTTCACGAATGGTTCCTGATCCAAAACATGAAACATATTCTGCTTCTTTTCGAAGCAAACCCAACACCGGCCCCACGCAGTGTGTGGCATAATACATGGGTGGAAGTCCGGGCCAGTAATTAGGCCAACCATCCATATCTTGTTGATGACTCGCTTTCAAGAATTGAATTTTCCCCAACGCTCCTTTTTCATACAATTCTTTCATGAAAAGAAATTCGCGTGCGTACACCACCGTTTCCATCATCATGTACGTGAGATTCTTTTCCTGTGTGAGTCGAACAATCTCTTCACATTCTTCCACGGTTGTAGCCATTGGCACCGTACATGCTACATGCTTGCCCGCTTTCAACGCTTTGATTGATTGAATCCCATGATCTGGAATAGGAGTATTAATATGAACTGCATGAATGTCTGGATCTTTAAGCAATTGATCGTAATCCGTATACCGCTTTTCAATACCAAACGCATCTCCTATCTCATCAACCTTTACCTTGTTCCGTTGGCAGATTGCGATCAGGTTTACGTGTGGATATTTTTTATAAATAGGAATAAACTCTGCGCCAAAGCCTAATCCTACAATAGCGATGTTGATTTGTTTGCTCATACTTATTCGTTTAATAATTTTTTCAAAAAATTAATTCCATCTTGGGCAAATCCATCCTGACTTGGAGCAAGATTTTTCCAGATACAAACCGCTCCGGCCAGTTCTTTAATTTCAGGTGTGAAGCTTTCAATAGACACTACACCTTTATAATTAATGTTATTCAATCCCTTCTTAAAGGAATCCCAAGGAGTTTGCCCGGTACCCGGTGTACCTCTGTAATTTTCTGAAACTTGCACGTGAATGAGTTTATCACCCACCAGCGTGATTGCTTCTTCCAGATTACGTTCTTCAATGGCCATGTGGAATCCATCCAACAAAACATTGGCGGCTGAATGATTTACATCTTTTATCAACCGCATTACATCTTCGGCTGTATTGATCAGATCAGATTCAAATCTGTTTAATGGCTCGAGGGCAATTTGTAATCCTCTTGCTTGCGCGAGCATACATACTTTGTGAATGTTTGTAACTGCTCGCCCCCATTCAATTTTACGTTGCTCGGGCGAAACCATGCGGGCTTTTCCAACAGCCGAATACATGGGGCCAGCCAAAAACTTAGCATCCCACACATTACACAAATCAAGACATTCTTGAATATAATTGAAGCAAGTATCATGAACCGTTGTGTCATCGCTGGTCAAATCACGAGCCGGACCAAATGCCCCGCATACAATAGCTTCCAATTCATTTTGCTGCAAGGCAGTCTTTACTTTCTTTCCATCAATCAACTCAGGATACTCAACGGGGATTTCTACCGCATCATACCCCATAGATTTTATTTTAGGAAACAATTCTATTGTTTCCGTTGTAAAGGGAGAAGTCCACAGCCAGGTGCTAACGCCAAATCTCATTCGTTATGTATTAAAATTTATAAAGCCGGCTTATCCACCACTTTCATCACCCCATTCATGATAGACCAATGACCGGGAAACGTACAAACAAATGGGTAGTCACCCACTTTCTTGGGTGCGATAAATTTTAATCGCTCGGTCTGTTGTGGGTTCACCAACTTAGTAGCAAATAGTATCTCCGGCATATCGGGCACATAATTCATCTCTGCTCCTTTTGGACTAGAGGCTAATTTATCAGCCGCTTTCCCAACTGTTTCCAATGCTCCTATCTGAGTAACCACAAGATTGTGTTGCATGAAGTCAGGGTTCTCAAAAACTATTTCCACTGGCTTTTCCGGCTTCGACCGTGAACGTTTTTAAATCATACTTCATTTCGTTCTTTATAACCTTAATGGTTATTACCGTTGCTACACCACTCGGAGTTTGCTCAACTTCTGTTGTCTCTACTTTGTTGAGATACGTTGCAGTGAATAACTCAGCAATCGATGTTCCTTTAAATGGACTTTGATTTTTAGCACCATATTCTTTTTCAACTTCGTATTTCCAATCTCCGACAAGTGAAATTTTGTTTGACCCTAATTGCAGAAACATATCCTCAGGCTTTCCATAAATACCACCGCCACCACCTGTATCTTCCATACGTATTGTGATTACATTTTTACCAGACTTCAAAACTCCGGAAGCAATCTCATAGATTCGTTTGTCATTATATTTCTTTTCGATGCTTCCGACCTTTACTCCATTGATATACGTCACATCCGAATCATCAATGGGTCCCAACGAAAGAGTTGCTTTCTTGCCACTTACACCAGCGGGCAGATCAATAATTTTTCTAAACCAAATAATACCATCCATGTTTAATCCCGCTGCTTCTATATACTGTGGAAGTTTCATCTGCTTCCATGATGTATCACTAAAGTCAGCGGCAAATCTATCTTTCGTGTTTTCTTTTTGAGCGGTATAGGTTGGATTAGCTGCTAGAAATGCAGCAATAAATCCTTTTCGATGTTGATTGGCTGCTACATACACAGCTTTCGATAACCAGTCATCCTTTTTAATAGTTTCATCCAGACTTAATTTAAAGAGTGTTTGCCCCAATGTTTCTGACGGAGCAATCTCCACCAAAGAAAGGATAGCCGCTAATCGCGTATTGGGATCGCTATCATTAAGCACATTTGATTTAGTCACAGCTTCTTCTGTCCACTGCGACTTTGAAAGAATTTGAATGGCAGCTTTTCTTACTGATGCAGATGGATGACTTAATGCCTTCGTGAATGCAGCTTCAGCTTGGTCATCTTTGGCTAAGGCACCTAATCCATCCAACGTCCAAAGCGCATGAATAGCTGCATAATTATTTCCGTTTTCATCCAATTTCTCATTGGCTATCAACTTATATAAATCAGAAGCAACATCAAGATTGCCACGTTCTACCAGTAAACGTTGTGCTGTCATTCGCCAAAGTAGATTGTCGTTACCTAATGCTTTTACTAATTGATCTGGTTTCTCTTTACTTAATGAAAGAGTCTCCACCTTTTTTGCGTTTCTACTAACCACGCGCCAAATACGACCGTGTGATTTATCGCGCAATGGATTTTCATAGGCATTTCCTTTTCCATTGGTAGCAGCAAAGCCACCACGCTCAGGTGTAGGTGTTGGATTGTGTTGCACAATAAAGTTATACCAATCGAGTACCCACACAGCACCATCAGGACCCACCTTCGCTTCTACGGGCGAAACCCATTCATCTGCACCAGCAAATAAATTCCATCCATCTTTCTCAATGAAGCCCGCCCCGTTCTTTTCAATTTTTGCCATATGCACCACATGCCCGGTTGGTTCACATACAAATGCAATCTGATTCCAAAACTCTTTAGGATAATTTGTTGCTGTGTAAAAATTATGACCCGCTGCTGCGGTGAAGCCACCAAACACATCTACCTGTCTTACTTTATCAGTAATGGTGTGCATACCATAGTGGCCATCGATTTTAATACTTCCGCCAAGTTGTATTCCTTCTACCTCGCGGGCTGCTCGGTTTGTAATTCCCATAAACACGCTGTGAGTGTTGTTCGCAGTGGATGCAAATACATCATTGTTTTCGGTAAAGCCCAAGCCCCATGTATTGTTACTCGTTCCGGTCATAAATTCAAAACTGGAAACATCGGGTTTAAAGTGATAGATACCTTGACCGAACTTTCTGTTTTCACCTGCAACCGTTCCTTCAAATCCTGAATAACCAACAACGCCCCAAATCTGATTATCGAAACCATATTTTAGATTGGATGGACCTGCATGCGTATCAAACGTTCCCCACCCATCGATCAGGATTTTTCTTACATCCGCTTTATCATCGCCATCCGTATCTTTTAAAAATAAAAAGTGTGGTGCTTGCGAAATGATTATTCCACCATTGCTGAAAACCATACTAGTGGGAATGTTTAAGTTTTCTGCGAACACAGTAACCTTATCTGCTTTGCCATCACCATTGGTGTCTTCCAGGATTTTTATGCGATCATCGCCAACACCTTTATCGTCACGCACCGTGTTTGGATAGTCCACTGTTTCTACCACCCACAATCTTCCGCGCTCGTCCCACTCCATCGCAATGGGATTAATAATATCCGGTTCAGACGCAAAGAGTTCAAGATCAAATCCAACAGGTACTTGAATTAGTTTTGCAGATTCTTCGGGTGACAAGGGATCTTGATACTTTGGTGCTGGACTTCTTTTTTCATAATTAGGAATTCCAGCTTCATCCCGATAAACAAGTGTTGGCAAGTGTCTTTCTATAAGCAGTCCATTTTTCTTTTACCATATCTCCAACTGCCCAAAGAATTCCTTCTTTCATTAATTGCTGAAACCCCGGATTATTCCAGGTGCGTTCATCATGACCGTAGGCTGTATAAAACACTCTACCCTTTCCACTTTCTTTCACCCACGTCCACGGTTCGTGATGATCACCATCTACTCGTTCCATCAACACAGTAATGTCGGATGCAAGTTTGTCGTGTATATAGGTTTCATCCCAGGTTGAAAATTCATCCAAGCCATTAACAATTACATGCTCTTTTTTTACAATCGTTGTGGTAAACGTATCAGTACCATGTTTCATAAACTGACCGCCCACCAAATCAATATATTTCGGTGAATTCTGAAAACAGAAACTTGCACAATGAATTGGGATAAATCCCTTTCCACTTGCTACAAAATCAAGCAACGCTTTTTCTTGCTCAGAAGTTATTTGCTCATGATTAGCGTAAATCGCCAAGCCATCATACTTCGCTAAGTTCTCAGGGTTGAGATCATTTGGATTATCGGTATACGTAAAAAAGATTCCTTCTTTCGAAAGTGAAGAGGCAAGCAAGGGCATGTAAAGCGCGGAATTATGATGCTCACTTGCGTGACCTAAAAAAAGCAATTCTATTCTTCCTGAATCATCGCGCAAACTTTTGCTTGAGTTTGTACAAGCGTTAAACAGTCCACTCAACATGATCAGACACACTACACTAAATAAGGATCGCATCATAGCAAGATTTTGAGTATCGAAAGTCTGACTAAAATTCAGCAAACGTTTACTGTATTTTGTCAAGAAATGACTGTATTTTGACAATGAAAAGATAGTTGACAGCCTTTTAAAGCCAAATAAATACCATTAATCACTATATAGTTTAAATAGAAGCCATGAAACCAGCTCTTCAAAAATCTCCCATCTCTCACAATCAGGCATTTGAAGTGAAGCATTTAGTAGAACCACATTTCGATCCGAATTGGCATTTTCATTCTGAATATCAATTGTTTCTGGTGGTGAAGGGTACTGGTACTCGTTTTATTGGTGATCATGTAAGTCCCTTCAAAAAAGGCGATCTTGTTTTTACCGGTCCCAACCTGCCGCACCTTTGGCAAAGCGATCATGAATATTTTAAGGATGATAAAGAGTTGATAACAGAAGGTATTGTTGTTTACTTTCCGCAGAACTTTTTAGGTGAAGATTTCCTGTTAAAGAATGAGTTGTACAAAATCAAACAGCTATTTCAGAAGGCCGAACGTGGAGTTGAGATCACTGGCGATACACTACCCAAAGCAACTGACCTTATTCAACGTTTATTGATTACTGAAGACTTTGACAGGATTTTATTATTACTAAATCTCTTAAACCTGTTAGCCAACTCGGCAGATTACAAACTGCTGGCCAGCAATGGGTATTCTAATTCACTAAAAGAAACTGAGACCGACCGAATGAATAAGGTGCATGCCTATGTGATGAGCAACTTTCGTGAGAAAATAAGTTTGAACGATGTAGCGGCCATTGCCAATATGAATTCAAGTTCGTTTAGCCGCTACTTTAAGATTCATGCCAACAAAACGTTCTCTGATTTTCTTACCGAGATCAGGATTGGGTATTCGTGCCGCTTATTGAGTAGTCAGAAAATGAGTATCTCTCAAGTTTGCTACGACAGTGGATTTAATACCCTATCAAATTTCAACAGGCAGTTCAAAGCCTTCACGCATTATAATCCCCTGGAATACAGAAAGAAGTATTCTGAAATTTCTGCGCATTAAATAAAAAAGTGTTCGGTCAATCTTGCGGGTAACCGCTGGTCATTGATTGTTTTGCTTTCGATAAAATTTAAATTTAAGTTCATACCTTAATTACTCTCCAGTTCTAAGACAATCTTAACTTAATGAAGGCTACCCACCTTATTTGCATTTTCCTTTTTGCGTTTTCCGGATGTAATCCCAAAACTGAAGTAACTGACTCCAACTCGCCCACGCAATGGCTAACATTTGAGGGGAAACCCGACAAGCCAAAGATTGTGTTGATCTCCGGAGATGAGGAATATCGATCCGAAGAAGCCCTTCCGCAGTTGGCAAAGATTCTATCCACCAAACATGGATTCAATTGCACTGTGCTGTTTGCGCAAGATCCTGAAAAGCCCGGGATTGTCAATCCTAACTATGTTCGGAATATTCCGGGGTTGGAAAGTTTAAAAACAGCTGATCTCATGGTCATCTTTACCCGCTTCCGCGCCTTGCCTGACGAGCAAATGAAGCACATTGACGATTACTTAAAGAGTGGCAAGCCCGTGATTGGGATCAGAACGGCAACCCACGCCTTCAACTTTACAAAGAATGATTCAGCCTCCCAATGGAAACACTATGGTAACTACTATAATGGAGATGATGAATGGAAAGATGGATTTGGACGGTTAGTACTTGGAGAAAACTGGATTTCGCATCATGGCAAACATAAACATCAAAGTACGAGAGGTATTCCAGCACAGGGTCAAGAGCAACATCCTATTTTAAGTGGAATTGCACAAGGTGAAATTTGGGGACCAACCGATGTCTATGGAGTAAGGCTCCCGCTTCCGGGAGATTCACAACCCATTGTGCTGGGTCAGGTTGTCAATAGAACTGGCGACTACAATGAAAATGATATTTTATATGGAATGAAGTTTACCGATAATGAAGTGGCCGGAATTGAAGTAGAGAAAGACAAAGCAGGAAAAGAAATTTCAATCAACCGAAACGATCCCATGATGCCGATTGCATGGATTAAGAGTTATCAGATTCCGGGTGGACAAAAAGGCAATGCATTTACAAGCACCATTGGAGCGGCTACTGATTTGTTAACTGAAGGAACGCGAAGAATGCTTGTTAATAGTGTGTTCTGGTCACTTAACTTAGATATTCCCGAGAAAGCAAATGTTGACTTGGTGGGTGACTACCAGCCCAGTGCCTATGCTTTTAGAGACGATCAATTTTGGTTAGACAAACAACTGAGCATTTCATCACTAAGATAATTTAATCCATCGATACATGTTCTTAAAAGAAAACAGCAGGAGATTATTAATCAACACGCTTGGAATGGTGCTGATTGGGTTCGGTTCATTTCAATGTTCATCACCTGACACAGCTACACTAAAAATCAAAAAAGGTTCACACATTCTTTTGATTGGAAATAATCTTGGCTCACGCATGATGAACTACGGCTACTTCGAAACCGAATTGCAAGTCCGGTATCCGGATAGTTTGCTTTTCATTCGTAATATGTGTGATGGTGGCGATACTCCGGGTTTCAGGCCACACTCAGGACGCGTGTCTCCGTGGGCATTTCCAGGTGCAGAAAAATTTCAGACCGAATTAGCCACTAAATCAGGTAGCGAAGGACATTTTGAAACGCCCGATCAATGGTTAACCAGACTAAAGGCAGATATTATTATCGCCTTCTTTGGTTATAACGAATCATTCCAAGGCGAGCAAGGGCTTGAAAACTATAAAGGAGAACTTGATACCTTCATTAAGCACACCTTGTCACAATCCTATAATGGAAAGTCTGCACCCCAATTAGCCATCGTATCTCCTATTACCTTCGAAGATCTTTCGGATTCGCTGGATGTTCCAAACGGAAAAAAAGAAAACATGAACCTCGCACTCTATGCAAAGGCGATGAAAGAAGTTGCTGAGAAAAATAATGTCCTTTACATTGATGTATTCAATCCTAGCAGCAAGTGGTATGCAGAAAGTAAAGCACCGCTCACCATTGATGGATCACAACTGAATGATGCAGGCTACAACAAATTTTCAAAACTTATTGTTGACAAAACATTTGGTGAAGTTGAACCCAAGGCTGAAGCAAATCGCGAACTCGTTCATGCAGCCGTCCTTGAAAAAAACTGGATGTGGCACAATGATTATAAAATACCAAACGGTGTTCATGTATTCGGTCGCAGATACGATCCTTTCGGTCCTGATAATTATCCCTTCGAGCTTGCCAAAATTCGTGAGCTTACTGTAATCCGTGACAGTGCCATCTGGCTCGCTGCTAAAGGAGAAAAAATGGATCTCGCTTCCGCAGATCAGCATACATCGAAGCTGCCGCCTGTAGAAACAAATTTTAATCCGAAAGAAAATGGTAGCCTCGAATATCTGTATGGCAAGGATGCCCTAAATAAACTGACAGTTCCACCAGGATATAAAATTGACCTCTTCGCTTCTGAAACAGAGTTTGCCGACTTAGCGAATCCTGTACAGATGTCCTTCGATAATAAAGGTCGGCTTTGGGTTGCTACTATGCCAAGCTATCCGCATTACAAACCCGGTGACAGTAAACCCAATGATAAGCTTATCATCTTAGAAGATACCGATGGCGATGGAAAAGCGGATAAGCAAACTACGTTCGTGGATGGCTTGCATGTTCCGGTTGGATTTGAGTTTGCACCCGAGGGTGTTTATGTTTCGCAAGGAACCAATTTAATGTTGTTTACCGATACGAATGGGGATGATAAAGCCGATAAGAAAGAAATCATGTTGAGTGGTTTTGATGACCATGATACACATCATGCACACAGTGCGTATGCGGCTGATCCATCAGGCGCCATATTTATGGGTGAAGGTGTGTTCTTGCATACCAATGTAGAAACATCGTATGGTCCAGTGCGCGCTACCAATGGTGGTTTCTACCGATACAGTCCACAACGACATTATCTTGAGCGTGTGGCACAACTTTCAATTCCCAACCCGTGGGGTATAGCATTTGATGAATGGGGCGAAGAGATTTTTGCAGAAACATCCGGACCTGATGTGCGATGGATGTTGCCAGGTGAGGTGAAACCTCGGTACGGAGTTGCAACCCATAAATCATTTAACCTGATCCAGGAAGAACATAGAGTTCGACCCACCTCAGGACTTGAGTTTGTTTCAAGTCGACATTTTCCGGACAACGTGCAAGGAAATTTTCTAATCAACAATACGATTGGATTTTTAGGAACCAAGCAGCATACACTGGAAGATGATGGCACTGGGTATAAAAGTCGTCATGTGTTGGATTTGGTAAAATCAACGGATCGGAATTTCAGACCTGTAGATATGGAGTTCGCTCCTGATGGTTCGCTATATCTGGTTGACTGGCACAATATTTTAATTGGCCATATGCAACACAATGCACGCGACCCCTTGCGCGATCATGTGCATGGTCGCATTTATCGAATCACCTATCCATCGCGACCATTAGTTACACCAGCTAAAGTGGCAGGCGCGACTATTGATGAACTTTTGGATAATCTAAAACTCCCTGAATTCAGAACGCGCTATCGCACAAAGCGAGAGCTAAGAGGCAGAAACAAAGAGGAAGTTCTTCAACATGTAAAGTCCTGGGTTAGTAAACTAAATGTCGAGGACGAACGCTATGCGCATCATCTTTTGGAAGCGCTGTGGGTCACATGGGGTTTAGATAAGGTGGATGAAAATTTATTGTATCAGGTACTTCAATCGAAAGACTTTCATGCGCGCGCAGCTGCGGTTCGCGTAATTCGTTACAGTGGTCATCAAATCAAAAATCAACAAGAACTACTGATGAGGGCAGCTCAGGATGAAAATGGCCGCGTTCGGTTGGAAGCCATTGTAGCGGCCTCGTGGCTTACTAAAGAAATGGGGTTGCCTATTGTAATCGAAGCCGGTAAAAAACCATTGGACGAATGGATGGTTGAAGCACATGCGACTGCACTTGCTCATTTAAATGGAATGTCATTGAAGGAGAAAAAAGAGGAAGAGGTGATTACTGATTTAAAAGGAAATGATCGTGAGTTGTTCTTTAAAGGAAAAGTAATTTATGCAAAGGATGGATATTGTGGTACCTGTCATCAACCCGATGGCGGTGGACTTTCTGCTTCAGGGTTTCCCGGACTTGTTGGTACGCCATGGACATCGGGTAACGAGGAGCGCATGATTAAGATCGTATTAAAAGGCATGATGGGTCCGATTGAAGTAAACGGAAAACAATATGCAGGGCAAGTACCCATGACTCCCTTTGAAGGAATGCTGAATGACGAAGAGGTTGCTGCTGTACTCACGTATGTACGCAATTCTTTTGGAAATAAAGCGTCTGCAATTTCACCTGATAAAGTGAAAGCAGTACGCGAACAAGTGAAGGACAAAACCGGATTTTATTCTCCTGAAGAATTGCTTAAGCAACATCCGATGGAGAAATAAAATATACATAATAACGTAGAGATGTCACACAAAATTTTCCCTACTGTCAGATTGAGCCTGTCGAAATCGACTCATCAAATTGAACTAAGCTTCGACAAGCTCAGCTTGACATTTCCAGGATTACTTTTTAGTAACGCGATTTTAACTTTAGTGAGATGAATAAGATTGGATTTAATTTATTGGCATGGTCGGGAGGAATTGGAGAAGATGTGTATCCCGTTTCGGAACGACTCAAAAAAATTGGGTACGATGGCATTGAATGTTTCATGGCCGAACAAAACCCTGAAGCTTATAAAAAGTTTGGAAAGTTTTTACAAAGTGCCGGTTTAGAAGCAACGTGTGTACTTGGACTGGGACCAGAAGAAAATCCGGCCAGTGATTCTCAATTAGTAAGAAGTAAAGCACTGGATCGGCTTAAGAATGCCATCGACTGTGCACAAGCGTTAAACTCTAAAATTATTTGTGGCCCCTTTCATTCTGCGTTTGCCACCTTTGTGGGTCGACCACCAGAACCGGACGAATATAAATGGAGTGCCGAAGTACTTCATGCAGCTGGGGATTATGCAGCACAAGCAGATATCACCTTAACCCCCGAAGCTCTTAATCGCTTCGAGTGTTATTTGTGTAACACGATGGATCATCTTTCAATGCTCGTAGGTAAAGTAGCGCATCCCAATGTAAAAGCGATGTTCGATACCCATCATGCCAACATCGAAGAGAAAAAATTATCAAGCGCAATAAGGAAAATTGCTCCCGTGTTAGCGCACGTTCATATCAGCGAGAATGACAGAGGCACTCCGGGCGATGGCCATGTATCGTGGGATGAAACGTTTTCAACGCTGGCAGAAATAAAGTATAATGGGTGGCTCACGATTGAAGCCTTTACCCGAAACGATCCTGGCTTTGCCAATTCCATCAACGTGTGGCGCGAATATTCCGAAACATGGGACATGGCAGAAAATGGTTTTAAATTCATTAAGCAGAATTGCGCTAAACACGGACTTTGAGGTCAACAGGAATTTAGTATCCTATGAGAACCAGAAGAGATTTTATTAAAGCTTCACTCCTTACTACTATGGCAGCAGCAACAACTCCTTCACTATGCCTTTTCAATTTTAAAATCAAAACCTAAGGGTGATGATAAAATTATTGGCCACGGAAATTTTAAGTATCGTGCCCATCCCGAATGGGGTGTTTTAGATAGTTCGAAAACTCCGGTCAACAACTGTCACGAAATGGTCATGGATTCAAAAGGTCGTCTTGTTATGATTACCGATGAGCCAAAGAATAACATCATTGTGTACGATAAGTCTGGAAAACTATTAACAACCTGGGGCACAAGTTTTCCGGGTGGCCACGGCTTAACGTTAACCAAAGAAGGTGGTGAAGATTTTCTTTTCCTTTGCGATACTACACTAAACACGGTAACAAAAACTACTATTAATGGAAAGGTTTTATTTGAATTAGACACTCCAAAGAAACTTGGAATTTATACAGAGTCTATGGTTTATAAGCCTACTGAATCTGCTGTGGCCCCTAATGGAGATATTTATGTGGCCGATGGATATGGATCACAGTTTATTATTCAATACAATCATAAAGGTGAATATATCCGCCATTTTGGGGGAAGAGGAAACAAGGATGATGAGTTTGATACAGCCCATGGTGTTGCTGTTGATCTACGAGATAAGAAGAATCCTACCCTCCTGATAACTTCACGAGGACACAATTCTTTTAAGCGATTTACTTTGGATGGAAAATATCTCTCTACTATTTTTCTTCCCGGAGCATTTGTTTGCCGACCTGTATTTGATGGTGAAAATATTTATGCGGGGGTTTGCTGGTCGCGGTTGCGCTACTTAAATCAAACCGATAACTCGGGGTTTGTCACGATCTTAGATAAAAAAGATAAAGTTATTTCCAATCCCGGTGGCACAGCACCCAGGTATACTAATGGTGAACTACAACTGATGGTTCAGGATGGCCCTTTGTTCAAACATTGTCATGACGTGTGTATCGATGAGGATAAGAACATCTATGTGTGCCAATGGAATGCTGGAAAAACGTATCCTATAAAATTGGAAAGAGTTTAGTGAGTTGATTTCTTATGATTAAGCTCTTGATTACAGATTTCTGGTTATGGCAATTCCTGGGAAGATTGCATCCACTTATGGTTCACTTTCCCATTGGATTGTTGATCGTATCATTAATTATCGAAATCGTTTCATTTAGAAAGAAGGATCAAAGTTTCCGATCTGCTCAGCACATTATCTTACTTATCAGTTCAATCAGCGCAGTCCTCTCCTGCTGCTTTGGTCTTTTGTTGAAAGGTCAGGATGATTACGCTGGCAACACACTTACTATTCATCAATGGACAGGCATCACAACTGCTGCGTTTGCTATTGCTACGCTTTATTTCTTTAAGCGATCTGATAAATCCAATAGTGCACAACTGTTCAATGTTTACAGATCATTTCTAATTTTCTCTGTTGTTGGAGTAACCATTGCCGGACACTTTGGAGCCTCGTTAACACATGGAGTCGATTACCTTACAGAAGTGTTGCCCTGGGGTAATGAAGATAGCATTGAGAGTGATCCTAATTTCAACCTGGCAAGTTTCAGCACTGAGTTTACCAACAAACCGCTTGATGACAATCAAATGGCGGCTTTAAACATTGAAGTGCGTTCAATCTTCGCACACAACTGTTATAAATGTCACAGCGCTGAAAAATCAAAAGGTGAATTGAGACTAGATCGAAAAGATTTTGTAATGCGCGGTGGTAAGTCCGGTGAAATCATTACAGCCGGGCATCCTGAGGAAAGTGAAATGATTCGTAGGCTACTCCTACCCAGAACAGACAAAGAGTCAATGCCACCGAAAGGAAAAACATTGAGTGAAAAGGAAATAGCTACGTTGGAGTTGTGGATTAAAGTAGGTGCACCATGGCCAGATAATGCAAATGAGAAAAGTGTGTATCGGGTTGCTGAATTGGCTCCACGAAAGCCAACATTACCAGCCGGTGGTTCTGGAATATCAAATCCTATCGACAAATTCGTGAACGCTTATTTTAATGACAAAAAAGTTTCGTGGCCTTCTGTAGTAGATGATAGAACATATATTAGAAGAGTCTTTCTTGATATCATTGGATTACTTCCAACTCCCGAAAAGGTAAATGCTTTTATCTCTGATACTCGTGCTGACAAGCGAGAATTACTAGTAAAGGAACTTCTTGACCGTAATGATGACTATGCACAACATTGGTTGAGTTTCTGGAACGATGCGCTCAGAAATGATTACACAGGCACGGGCTATATTACCGGTGGACGATTTGCGATTACGGAATGGTTATATGAATCGCTGAAAAGCAACAAACCATATGATTTGTTTGTCAAGGAACTTGTTAGTCCGGATAAAAAATCAGAAGGCTTTATCCGTGGAATAAAATGGCGTGGCACCATCAATGCAAGTCAACGGGTTGAAATGCAAGCCGCTCAAAATATCTCACAGGTCTTTCTTGGATTAAATCTGAAGTGCGCCTCGTGTCATGATAGTTTTATCAGTGATCTGAAATTAACGGACGCTTATGCGTTTGCTAATATTTTTTCTGATTCCACACTTGAGATTAACCGGTGCGATAAACCTACAGGCAAGTTCGCTAGCACTAAAATTATTTATGAAGAATTAGGAAGCGTTGACAGTACACTAACCGTTGATGAAAAACTAAAACAATTGGCAGAATATCTGACCGCTCCTAAAAATGGTCGGTTGTATAGAACAATTGTCAACCGGATGTGGGCACAGCTCATGGGCAGAGGAATTGTTGAACCAGTTGATCTGATGGACAACGAACCCTGGAGTCAGGATTTACTGGATTGGCTTGCTTCTGATTTTTACGAGAATAGAAATAATCTAAAGGATCTGATTTTTAAAATAACTACTTCAAAAACCTATCAACTACCTTCGGTTGGGATTAAAACGGAAAACGATATTGTCAATGCTGACTATGTATTCAAAGGAATGCATCGCAAGCGAATTTCTGCGGAGCAGTTTGTAGATGCTGTCAGTAGTATTATCAATCCGGTTTACTCTGATACCCTCAGGCAATATGATCCCTACAAAAATGGAATACCAGATGCCATGAATTTTTCCAGAGCTTCACTAGTGAAGAATGATATTTTCTTGACGGCTCTTGGCCGACCAAATCGCGAGAATGTCTCAACAAGTAGATCGTCACAAGCTAATCTTTTGCAAGCCTTGGAACTCACCAATGGAGATAAGTTTACCATCGTTTTGCAATCTGGAGCTAAGAGGTGGATGGAAAAATATCAAACGAACGAACAAATTATTAATGAACTTTACAAAACATCGTTAGGACGCTATCCTGAAAAGTCAGAGCTAAAAGCTGCCAATACGATGCTGGGAACAACTCCTAAAGAAGAAAATATTCAGGATCTAATGTGGGCGATTGTTTTGCTTCCGGAGTTTCAATTGATTTATTAAATTGATGTTAACTAGTGTAATTTGAAATGAACAACTGGAATAGAAGAGAGTTTTTACAACGAACAAGTGCTGCAACACTCGGAGCACTCGCTTATAGTTTGCCCTCTTCACTTTTAAGTTCTTGTTCAACTCCAGGCATCACCGCCAAAGCAGATACCGTGATTCTTCTTTGGATGGCTGGAGGCATGGCACACACTGATACGTTCGATCCAAAAAAATATACTCCGTATACAAAAGGAATGCAGGCGAACAGCGTGCTCAGTACTTTTAAATCTATACCAACTGCCTTGGATGGAGTTCACTTTTCGGAAGGACTTCAGTCCATTGGAAATGTTATGAATGAAGGCACTGCAATCCGATCATACGTAGCCGCTGACCTTGGATTTATTTTACACTCGCGACATCAATACAATTGGCATACCTGTTATGAGCCGCCTCAAACTGTTGCCGCTCCACACATCGGTTCTTGGATTGCCAGTCAGTTGGGCTCAAAGAATCCGGTGATCCCGCCTTTCATTGACATTGGTCAACGGTTTACGGTAGGTGAAGCCGAAGAACTAAAGGCTTTTCATACAGCCGGTTTTCTCGGAAATGAATTCGGTCCTTTTTTTATCCCTGATCCTTCCGCAGGATTGGAAAGTGTGAAGCCACCCGTGGGCATGAGTTATGAACGATTTGAAAGAAGGAACCAACTTTATAAAGAACTCATCGACAAAGGCCCAATGGGAGAATTTGGAAGTGATTATCAGAAGGAATCACTGCAACGATCGATGGAACAAGCGTACATGTTGCTTAAATCTCCGGAGTCAAAAGCATTTGACCTAAGCTTAGAGCCAAAAGAGAGTTATGATATCTATAACACCGGTCGTTTTGGATTAGGATGTTTGCTTGCCCGCAGACTGACAGAGCAAGGTGCACGATTCATAAGCGTGACTACTGAGTATGAACCCTTTAAAGGTTGGGACACACACGAGAATGGATACACGCGGTTGATCGACATGAAAAAACAGATTGACGCTCCCATTGCGCAATTAATTTTAGATTTGAAAAAGTCAGGGCATTTAGATCGTACACTCGTCATATTAGCGAGTGAATTTAGTAGAGATATGATGACCGAAGGCAGACCGGGAGCCACCGTAAAAGAGCAAGTGGCTCAACCCGATGTTATTGATGATATAAAACATTATGGCATGCACCGCCACTTTACCGATGGATGTTCCCTGCTACTGTTTGGGGGTGGAATAAAGAAAGGATTTGTATATGGGAAAACAGCCGATGAACGTCCTTGCAAGACTATAGAAAAGCCGATCAAGATTGCGCAACTGCATCAAACAATTTATCATGCACTGGGCATTCCGGAAGACACAAACTATGTAATAGAAAAAAGGCCATTTTACACAACTCCCGATGGCAAGGGAAAAGCTGAGATGGATTTGTTCACATAAATTGATAGGAAAATGCAGAAACCGCAGAGTTCGCAGAGAACCGCCAAGAAAGTAGTTGAAATCATGGGCAGTTTTTTCTCTGCGATCTTAGCGGTTAAACTTTTTATGTATCACCCTCACAAAAGTTCGCTACCATTTATCAATTAAATTTTAATAAGAAGTGCGAAATAGATTATCTTCATTTTTCATTCCGTCAAGATAACTCCCGAGAACTCAAAAAGAAAAACGTTAAAACTCAAAACATGAATCTATCCCGAAACTGGACTTTTAAATCTCTACTTGCTATTTCGATCGTTGGCCTCTCAGCAGCGTGCCAGCAGAAAGAAACTGTCACCACTGCCAATCCTAAAATTGATAAATTAAAATTGCCGGTTGGTTTTAAGGCCGAGCATTTATATAGTCCGGGTGATAATGATCAGGGTTCGTGGGTGGCCATGACTTTCGACAACAAAGGTCGAATGATTACCTCTGATCAGTACGGAGCATTATACCGCCTTGAGTTACCGGCTATTGGTGATACATCAAGAGCAAAAGTTGAAAAGCTAATTATCGGATCGGAAGCAGATAAGAGTGCCGATACAACCACACTCAAAATTGGGATGGGTTTTGCGCAAGGCTTGTTGTATGCATTCAATAGTTTGTATGTGATGGTCAATCACAACAGCGATAAAAATTTTGATAAGAACACAGGAATGTATCGTCTTCAAGACACCAATGGGGATGATCAATTTGATAAGATCACCTTAATTAAATCCCTTGCGGGTGAGCCCGGTGAACATGGCCCACACAGTATTATTTTATCACCCGATAAAAAATCAATTTATATCACTGCCGGAAACCATGTGGATGTTCCTGACTTTGAAACGTACCGATTGCCACCCGTTTGGCAGGAAGACAATTTATTTCCACAGATCAAAGATCCGCGTGGTCATGCCAATAGTCGCAAAGCTCCGGGTGGCTGGATTGCACACATGGATTCGCTTGGTAACCATTGGGAATTGATTGCTGCCGGATTTCGCAATGAGTTTGATATTGTGTTCAACGAAGCCGGTGATTTATTCACATACGATTCGGATATGGAATGGGATTTTGGAATGCCGTGGTACCGACCTACACGCATTTGCCATGTAACCAGTGGTGCTGAATTTGGATGGCGCACCGGAAATGGAAAGTGGTCACCCTCCTATCCGGATAACCTTCCGCCTGTTATTAACATTGGCCAAGGTTCACCCACCAGTATGATCAGCGGAAGCACAGCTAAATTTCCGGAACGATATAGAAAAGCATTGTATGCATTCGACTGGAGTTTCGGAATCATCTATGCTATCCATCTCGAACCAAAGGGAGCTTCTTACTCTGCTGAAGTAGAAGAATTTATTTCAGGGTCTCCACTTTCGTTAACAGATGGTGTAATCGGTCCTGATGGTTCCATGTATTTTCTTACTGGTGGAAGAAGATTAGAGTCTGATTTGTATCGGATTTCTGCAACAGAAAATCAAAGTCCAACTACTTCAGCGACTGTCACACCAAATGATGTAAACCAGCTTCGGAGAAGCCTGGAAAAATATCATGAGCCAAATAAAGATGCCGTTGATGCCGCCTGGGCAAACTTAAAACATGAAGATCGTTTTGTACGGTATGCTGCTCGTGTTGCCGTAGAACATCAACCTGTTAGTTCGTGGCAAGCGCGCGCGTTGAAAGAAACTGATCCACAAATTCTTACCCAAGCAATGATTGCGTTAGCACATCAGGGCAAACCGGCAAGCAAGGATGCCATGCTGCAAGCACTTACCAAAATTGATTTTGATAAACTCACACCTTCACAACAAATCGATTTAGTGCGTGCATTCGAGGTAATTATTTTTAGAATGGGTACCCCCGATGGAATAACAAAAAAACAAGTTGCCACTTATCTCGATGTTCATTATCCTGCTCAAGGCAATGAATTGAATCGGGTGCTTAGCAAAGTGCTGGTTCACATAGGTTCACCGGGTTCGGTTGAAAAAACGCTGACCTTGCTAGCGAATGCCAAAGATGAACCTGCAGAAAAAACGGTAAGTTCTTCGCAGGATCTTATTATGAGAAATCCGCAATATGGATTAGACATTGCCAAGATGCTTTCAAAAGTTCCGCCCGCACAACAAACTTATTTATCTATTGTGCTTTCCGAGGCGAGTTCTGGCTGGACACCCGAACTACAAGAACAATATTTTAAATGGTTTGCAAACGCATTCACCTACAAAGGTGGCGTGAGTTATGTTGGCTTTATTGATAAGGCCAGAAAGAAAGCGTTAGCCCATGCACCAACAGATAAAATGAATTATTATGATACCCTTTCAGGTGCTAAGCTTTTAACAGCATCAGGGAATGAAATCGCGGATCTGCCACAACCAAAGGGTCCCGGCAAACGGAGAAAAGTAGAAGAAGCATTAACCTTGTTAGATCAACCGCTAACTCATCGCGACTTTGAACAAGGTAAGAATATGTTTGCTGCTTCGTTATGCAGTTCGTGCCATACCATGCGCGGTGAAGGAAGTAACATCGGGCCGGATTTAACCCAAGTGGGTACTCGCTTTTCTGCCAAAGACATTTTCGAACACACGCTTGATCCCAACAAAGAAATCTCTGATCAATACGCGGCCACTATTTTTAAAATGAAAGATGGCAGTTCTATCCTGGGTCGATTGATTAATGAAGATGATGCAAAGTATGTTGTTTCTCAAAATCCATTCTCGCCACAAACGCTACGCGACATTCCTAAAGCCGATGTAGTATCGGTAGGTCATTCTCAGGTTTCGCTTATGCTTCCTGGGTTAACCAACAGATTGAATGATGAGGAACTGAAAGATCTGATTGCATACATGGTAGCAGGTGGTAATCCAGAACATGAAGTTTATAAGTAAAATTTTTAGTATGAACTTTATGAAACTGAAAGCATTTTCTAACGCCAACATATTCATTCTTGTAATTCTAATTACAGGCATCTGTTCAATCTCAGCATCGTGTCAAAAAAAGAAAGACTTCAAGCCCATCTTTGATGGTAAAACATTAACAGGTTGGGAAGGTGATCCTGTTTACTGGCGCGTTGAGGATGGCGCTATCGTGGGAGAAATCACTGCTGACAAACTACTTAAGACAAATACTTTTATCATCTGGAAAGGTGGTGAACCTAAAAACTTTGAATTAAAATTAGAATACAAAATAACGACCGATGGAAACAGTGGTATCAACTATCGCAGCGAACAGCTTAGTGATGTGCCTCATGCGTTGAAAGGATATCAAGCTGACATTGATGGAAAGAATCGATACACCGGACAAAATTATGAAGAGCGCGGAAGAACAACGCTGGCCTATCGCGGACAGCAAACTGTTATCAGCGGAGCGGAAGATCCAAAGGCATCAGTAAAGGATTTTGTAAAGAATAATGCCTGGACAAAGGTGGAAGTGAAGAAATCAATGAATAAGGATTCATTACAAACTTTTATTAAAACTGACGATTGGAATGAGGTCCATTTAATAATAAAAGGAAATCGTCTTCAGCATTATGTAAATGGCGTGTTGATGAGTGATGTTACTGATAATGATAAAATAAACAGAAAAATGAGTGGCTTGATTGGTGTTCAGGTTCATGTGGGTCCGCCCATGAAAGTTGAGTATCGGAATATTATGTTAAAAGAATTATAAACTTGATACTAGATACTAGTCACTGGAATTATGAGCCAGTATCCAGTATCCAGCATCCAGTAACCAGTAACCAGAATCAACGTAAAGAACTATGCTTCAAGGTTGGAAAGGAAAAATTGCTAATCACAATCAATTGGGAGGTATTGAAACCTCCGTGATTGATAATGGAGCCGGACGAGGAACTCGCATTGCCTGGATCAATACCGGAACAGGCTTGCGTTATAAAGTTGTCATTGATCGAGCGATGGACATTGCCGATGCTTTTTATAATAAACATAGTCTTACCTGGATTAGTCATGCAGGCATCACCTGCATCACAACCTTTTTCACATCATGGAATGGATTGGCTACGAACGTTTGGTGGTGGATTGCTAACTACGTGTGGCTTATCGCATATGGGGACGGCCGAGACCGATGAATTTGGGGAGCGCGGTATTCATGGACTGATCAGCAACATGCCTGCTGAAATCATTTCCATTCAACAACCAGATTTATTAACGGGGAATATGGAGATGAGTATCACTGGTACTTATGAAGGAGACAAAAATTTTCGGTCCAAATCTGGAATTGAAACGTACACTATCTGCAACATTAGGTCAACCTGCTATTCGCATTCACGATGAGGTAATCAATCGTGCCAATATTCCTTCGCCACACATGCTCCTTTATCATTTTAATTTTGGATGGCCCTTGATTGATGAAGGAACAGACATTCTTTGGAAAGGTGCCTGGCAATCCAGGGAAGGAGACAACGCCAACAAGATATTTGTTGAAGGAAATGATTTTAAAAAATGTCAAGCACCTATCGCAAACCACAGCGGCACAGGCGAAGCCGTTGTTGCTATTGATGCTACTCCTGATCACAATGGGAATTGTGTCTGCGGATTTAATAATACCAAACTTGGAATTGCATTGTCCATTCGATTCTCAAAAAAGCAATTACCATGGTTAACCAACTGGCAACATTGGGGCAAGAATGAATACGTAACCGGACTAGAACCCGGCACCAACCCTCCTATTGGTCAAGCCAAAGCGCGTGCAGAAAATCAACTGATCCAATTAGCGCCCGGAGAAAGTCGCAGCTATGATCTTGAACTCGAAGTCTTGGAAGATAAAAAAGAGATTGATAAATTGTTGAAGAGTTTTAATTTTTAAAATTAAGTACCAAATGAAATATTATATAAAGAATTTGTCAGTTGACAAAATGCAATTGACAAGTTTTGTCTTACTCATGCTATTTGTCAATTGTAAACTTGTCAACTGTTAATTTAAACCGTCTCAATCTCAACCCTTAAACTATCTACCACATGAGTTTAGCAAAAAAAGCATTAGAGCAAGGCAACGGAATTTTACGACTCGCTCCTACCTGGGTTCCACGATCGTTTTGTGTGCCCGGCCGAAGGATTAAGTTACATCCCGATGATTATTACGTGTTGGGTGGGAATCGTGGCGGTATTGATGAGCGTTGGCTATCCTCTACTACACCTGCAAAGAATGGTCCGTTAACGGGAAAGAATGAAGGGCTAAGTCCGGTGGTAGTTAAAGATGGCGCGAAAGAAGAACAGATTTTATTAAAGGATGTAATTGATGAATTGAAAGGAGAAATTATCGGAGACCGATTATGGAACAAACATAAAAGTTGGCCGATGTACTCCAAGTTCTTTGATAACATGGGGCCGCTCCCCCATCATGTGCATCACAATGATGAGAAGGCCGCACTCATTGGTCAGTTTGGTAAACCGGAGGCGTATTACTTTCCGCCACAATTGAATAATCATGGGGGAGATTTTCCTTACACGTTCTTTGGCATTTCACCGGGAACTACAAAAGCCCAGATCCGGGAGTGCCTTGTCAACTTCACAAAAGGCGATAATAAAATCACTAACTACTCATCTGCATTTCGGTTAGAACCCGGCACGGGTTGGGATGTTCCTCCGGGTATGTTGCACGCACCAGGCAGCATGTGTACGTATGAACCACAAAAAGCATCGGATGTCTTTGCCATGTATCAGTCGTTGGTGAATGAGGCAATTATCCCTGAAGAGTTATTGTGGAACGGAACCCCAAAAGATAAGATCGGTGATTTCGATGAATTGATTGACGTGCTTGATTGGGAATTGAATGTGGATCCAAACATTCTTCAAACTCGCTTCATGAATCCTAAACCCGTAAGGTCGTTGGCCGAAATGAAAGCTCAAGGATATTCTGAAAGCTGGGTGTGTTATAAGTCTGATGCCTTTAGTGCCAAAGAACTTACGGTGTTACCGGGTGCAACGGTTACAATCAAAGACAGTGCTGCCTACGGAATTATCATGATGCAAGGTCATGGCACCATGGGTGTTTGGAATATTGAAACGCCCGCGTTGATTCGCTATGGACAATTAACCAATGATGAGTTTTTCATAACAGAAAAAGCAGCCCGTGAAGGTGTAAAGATTACGAATGCCTCAACGACTGATCCCATCGTTATGCTCAAACATTTCGGTCCGGAAAATCCAGACATGAAACTTTAATATTGACCTTCTTATTTCCAACTTTTTAAATTCTACCAATATGCCAGAAAATAATTATCCCAAACTACACAATGCTACATGGCCTGGTATTGTAGGCAAAGGCCCCGATTCAGAACCAGTTATTCCTTTCGATACGTTGCTTGAAATGACCGCTGCTGCGGAAGTCAACGGAGTAAAGTTTGATAGCAATACGCAACGGTACCAATAAGATGATAACA
>CAWBCB010000135.1:0-10411 GCA_963787095.1 uncultured Cytophagales bacterium
CACGCATTTGCTTCGATGGTTTGGCGGTATAATAACTTTTGATTTTCTTGGAGATACCGAGTGCCCAAACAGCCGCTTAGCAGCCAGGGAAGTAAAAGTAAGGTGACTCGTTTATTTAGTTTATTCACGTATGATCTCCAAAGCCAAAATTAAGCATCTCAAGTCATTGCAAGTAAAGAAATACCGAAAACAGGAGCAATCCTTTGTGGTGGAAGGTACGAAAAGTGTGGTTGAACTATTGAATTCGGATTTTGAAGTACTTTGGTTGGCTGGCACACATGATTTCCTTAGACAAAACACGAACAGGTTGGAAGGTATCCGAGCCGAAATAGTGGAAGCAGCGGATCATGAGTTGATTGCTGCGGGAAGTTTTCAGTCTAATGATGGGGCTTTGGCAGTGGGAAGAATGAGGGTTAATACAGAGTTTCCCATTGTGGATGAATTTGCTCTTGTTCTTGATGATATTCGTGATCCTGGCAACTTAGGTACTATCATCCGCACAGCTGATTGGTATGGGATAACCAAAATAATTGCCTCTGAGGAGACGGCTGATTTTTATAATCCTAAAGTTTTAAGTGCTACCATGGGTTCATTTTGTCGGGTTAGCATGTACTATGCTTCTCTTGACGCTTATTTAAGTAAAACTGATCTACCTGTTTACGGAACCTTTCTAGACGGAACAGATGTACATAAACTAAAATTTGAGGGTGGTGGACTGATTGTAATTGGCAACGAGTCGAATGGAATTTCTCAGGCTGTAGAAAAATTAATCACTCAAAAAATTACTATTCCCCGTATAGGAAATGCAGAATCACTAAATGCAGCCATTGCTACAGGAATAATATTGGATGTTATCAGTCAATCAAAGAAATGATTGGCTTTCCTGAGCGGCAGATTCTGATAATTTTTCTGCATTTTCTTTGCCCAGGTATTTATCAATTACATAATGCCCCAGGTAAATAAGCGGGGTGAGCAGAATGGCTATTGTAAATTTATAGATGTAGTTGGTAATGCCAATGGCAATAAGTTGCTGATTGGAGAAGATGCCAACAAAGGCTATGTATAGAACCACAAAACTGTCAATAAATTGAGAGACAAGCGTGGATCCTGTTGCCCGAAGCCAAAGCATTTTTTGTCCTGTGAGTTTTCTTAGTTTCTGAAAAACAAAAACATCTACCAACTGACCCAACAAGAAAGCTGCGAGCGAACCAATTATAATTCGTTGGCCTTGTCCTAAAATTTTATTGAAGGCAAAATTCATATTGAAATAATTTCCAGCCGGGTCCTGATTATTGACATCTAACCACCATTGTGCGGGTGGGAGTTTAATGGTGAAGAAGATGACAATAAAAGAATAGGCGATGAAGAATGCGGCTAAGTAACTGATTCGCTTCACGCCTGGCTTTCCAAAATATTCATTGATTAAATCGGAAGTAATAAAAACGACCGGCCAAATAACAGCACCAGCTGTTAGATTAAAATCCATGGTGAAGCCTAAAATATTTAATCCCGCAGGCTGAAGTCCTAAGGTGCCTTCGCCTGAGAATATTTTCACGCCAATCATTTCAGCCATCAAAGCATTGGTAAGAAATATTCCTGCCAGCACAATAAAGAGTAGATTTTTTTTCTGTTCAAGAGTTTGATTCATACGGTATTTCAAAAGAGATTCCTTCTTCTGCTAAACTAGTATTCGGAAAAATTGTTTTGGCTTCGTTTAAGAGAGGCTCAAGATCGCGGTACCGAGCGGAGAAATGACCAACGATTAATCGATCAACTTCAGCAAGTTTAGCGATGGTTGCAGCCTCAATTGTAGTGCTATGTTTCGTTTCTCGAGCTTTATCTCTTTCTGCATCCATAAAGGTAGCTTCATGATACAAGAGATTTACGCCCTTAATTTGTTCAATCATGTTTTCATTCCAGGCGGTATCACTGCAAAAGGCATATGAATAGGATGGGGGGGGTGGCAATGTAAAATCAGAATTTTTATAAAGAAGCTTTCCGTGATGGTCATAAACATCAGCACCTTTTTTTAGTTGGGCAATATGCTGAATTAACATACCGGACTTAAGTTTTTGTTTGTTCAAGTTAACGGGTTTAGTCTTTTCTCGAAAAAGAAACCCAGCACAAGGCAATTTATGAATTAATGGAATGGTTTCAATAGTTAGTGCATTGTCTTCATAAATGATACCTTTCTGAGTAGGATCGTACACGTGAAAGTGAATCTCGTAATTCAATACCGATTTCGAATATTTTAATTGCAACAGAATGATTTCATCCAAACCAGGCTGACTATACAAATGGAGATCGTTTATTCTCCTTTGCAGATGCATTGAAAAGAGCAACCCCATTAACCCTAAATAATGATCGCCATGTAAATGGCTAATGAAAATGCAATCAACTTTGTGAATAGGAATCTGATAGCGTGTAAGTTGCATCTGAACACCCTCACCGGCATCAATTAGGAAATTTCTATTTTGAACAGTAAGATATTGTGATGTAGGAAATCGGCCAAAGGCGGGTACGGCTCCACTTGAGCCCAGGATAGTTAATTTAACACTCAACGAAATCAGACTTAGACTTGAAGTAACAAAGAATTAATTAAAAAGCCACAAACAAAAACAGCCTGTGGTTCAGGCTGCTTGATATTTGAATGAATGCGAAGCTTAATCTCCGTCTTTCATATCTTTTTCAATCTCGTGCATAAATACTGCATCAACGCCTTCTTGCACAGTGGGAAGGATATGAAGTACGCTATCTAATTGTGAAATCTTTATAAGTTTTAGCGTGTGATCGGACAAGCCGGCAAGAACAAAGATGCCATCGTCCTCTTGTAAGATTCTATTGCCTACCAAAAGGGCGCTTAAGCCGGAAGAGTCAGTGTATTTTACTTCTGAAAGATCAAGGATAATGTTTCGCACACCTTCAGCGTGCAACGTTACCATCTGCGATTTTAGTTGAGGAGCAATGTTGGAATCCAACTTCTCTTCGTTGAGGCGCAACATGGTGTATTTTTCTTGTTTGTCTATCGAGTACTTCATAAAAATGCTTTAACCGCCTAAAATTAAGTTAATTTATGTAATTAACGATACTTTGCTCAATTCGTTGATTAAGAGTTTCATAATCAACGGGAGCTAGTGTTTCACCGGTCATTTGTTGATATAATTCCTGATAGCGTTCTGAGATCGATTGAACAATTTTATCGGTCATTTCAGGTACTTGTTGACCATCCTTTCCTTGAAATCCATTTTCAATTAGCCATTGTCTTACAAATTCTTTCGAGAGCTGTTTTTGCGCTTCTCCTTTTTGTTGCCGTTCGGCATAACCCTCCTGATAGAAATATCGGGACGAGTCTGGAGTATGCACTTCATCAATCAAGTAAATAGTGCCGTTGTGTTTCCCAAATTCATATTTGGTGTCCACAAGAATCAACCCTCTTTTGGCTGCCATCTCGGTGCCCAGTGCAAATAATTTTAATGTATAGTCTTCCAGCTGCTTGTAATCGGCTTCGCTAACAATTCCGCGTTCTAAAATTGCTTCACGCGAAATGTCTTCATCGTGCCCAATGTGAGCTTTGGTAGTAGGAGTGATGATGGGTGTAGGAAGCTTGTCATTTTCTTTCAATCCCTCAGGAAGAGGTACACCACATAAAACTCGTTTGCCTGCTTTATATTCCCGAGCCGCATGTCCCGCTAAATAGCCTCGCACCACCATTTCCACTGCAAAAGGTTCGCACTTAAATCCGATGGTCACATTGGGGTCGGGAGTTTTAATAACCCAATTCGGAACCACCTGTTTGGTAGCAGCTAAATTGTACGCAGCGATTTGATTTAACACGCGTCCCTTGTCGGGGATAGCTCGTGGCAACACCACATCAAAGGCTGAAATTCTATCGGTGGCAACCATGGCCATGGTATCTCCAAAATAGTACACATCCCGAACCTTGCCCCTGTAAAATCCTGTCTGATTTTTAAACTTAAAGTTTGTTTCTTTTATGGCGTTCATTTGATAGGTCAAGATTATTGGTTCCAAGGATTGATAAGCTTTATTTCGGTTACTGAATTAAAGTCTGAAGTGTTTCGAGTAACTAGGGTAAGGTCAAACGCAATTGCAGTAGCTCCAATGATTGCATCTGGTAGTTTCATTCGAGTAGTTTTTCTAAGCATAGCTGCTTTTTGTTTTACCAGCTGTTCTAAATCAAGAACAAATGAGTCTTGAATAAAATTTTGTAACAAATTAAGGTCTTTCTCATGATCAGTTCGCCAGCTTAATAATTCTATTTCAGTAATTACAGAGATAGCAGGATGAGAAGTTGTCAGAAGACTGTCAATGAATTTTTCGGCTGGGGGTGGAAATAGCTGCTGTAAATAATAGATTACAGTATTTGTATCCCAGAGATGAGTTATTCCCATTCTCTAAGACTCTTTAATTGTTTTTCCACTTCAGCAGTGGATTGTCTAGTCATTGCTCCTTTATATTTTGCAGACCATTCTGGGGTAGGGCTGCTGAGTATTTTATTTCCCCGTAGTTTGATAAGCTTGGAGAGTTCAAGATCTCGAAGCAGCTTGAAAGCCTTTTCATCTAAAATATCTACAAGTATTGTTTTCATAACCAGCGAAACAGGAGACCGAAGGTACAAAATGAGTTAAAAATATTTCCAGGATTTCATCTATTTTTCCTCTATTAAAATGCCTGCCCGGAAGATTTGAGTTTTGATCAGATTTCCCTGTTCATCGAATTCCTTCCACTCTTTGTGCTTCTTGTTGGCTACATACTCACCCTGCTCTTGAATTTTGCCACTGGGGTAATACTTGGTGTAGGGGCCGTGCTGTCGGCTGGCTCGATACTCGCAAACGGAAAGCAGCTTCCCATCTTCATAATAATTTTTAACGGGCCCGGTTATCAGGTTAAACTTCCAGGTTTCTTCAACCATCTTTTGTCCATTGCTGTGATACATAGTCCGGATACCATGTAAGCCCCCAGCTTCATAGTTTTCTTTTAGGGTAAGTGTTTTTCCATCCGCTGCATAGAATAACCAGATTCCATGTGGCTTACCATCGCGGAATGATTTTTCAAATTCCAACTTTTCTTCTGGTGAATATTCTGTGAGTTTACTGTCCTTGCCATTGAGTGAAAATTGTTGTTTGGCATGAATCTTTCCATTGGCGTAATAGTCGATGTTTGTTCCCACTTTACCTCCCGACTTAAATTGATATTTATGTCGCAGGGCTCCATTCGAATAGTAGCCAATATTATCGCCATGCAAGCGAGCATTCATAAAGTGGCCTTCTAATAATTTGTGTCCTTCCGAATCATAATGCGTGAAGTCGCCAATTTTGTCTCCATCCTTTATCGAATAAATCAATTCAAGTTGTGAGTTTGGGTAATACATTCTGTAGAACCCGCTAATAAATCCATCCTTGTAATTGGTTTCACTTTCTAGTACCCCGCTTTCATAGTAAGTCTTGGTAATTCCATTGGGTTTTTGATTTTTATATGCGATCTCTTTTTGCAGTTTGCCTGATGGATAATATTCCTTTATAAATCCATCCGGTTTTCCTTTTATAAAAAGACTTTCTTGCTTTATAATACCGGATGGGAAATAGGATTTTATACTGTCAACGAGTTTATTGTTTTCATAGAACCCACGTTGTATCGATCGGCCTTGTTCGTCATATACTTCTACATCGCCATGACGCATGCCATCTTCATAATTTATTTTTCGGATGAGTGTGCCGTTTCCATGGTATTCATAAAACGTTCCCCATCGAACTCCATTTTTGAAAGTGCCTTCTAATTGAAGCTTCCCATTTTCAAAAAAACTCCGGTATTTTCCCTCAAGGGTTTGGCCATCACTAACCGACACAGTGTAATCCTCATGCAGTCTTAAATGCATAGGATCGTAATACGTTTTAACTGATTTCTGCGCAGCAGCGCTTAACGAAACTAGAAGAAGGATTAAAAAGACAAAACGATTCATGGCTTAGTTAATTCGGTTAGGAGTTGAACTAAAACGATCATTTTAAGCTAATGTTGTTAGATTATAACTTCTCAATAACGATTGCTGATGCACCACCACCACCATTGCAAATGCCGGCAACACCTATAGACGCATTTTGTTGCTTTAAGATGTTGGCCAGTGTGATTGTAATTCTAGCACCAGAGGCTCCCAAGGGATGCCCAAGTGCAACAGCCCCGCCATTTACATTTACCTTGTCGGGATTGATTTCTAAAAGTTTATTGTTAGCAAGTGCTACTGCAGAGAAGGCTTCATTTATTTCGTAGTAATCCACATCCTTCTTATCAACCCCAGCAAGTTTCATGGCTTTGGGAATTGCTAGCGATGGGGTAGTGGTAAACCACATTGGATCCTGTGCGGCATCCGCAAAGCCTCTTATTTTTGCGATAGGAGTGAGTCCTAATTCTTTTGCCTTCTCTTTACTCATAAGAATAACGGCAGCACCACCATCATTAATTGTTGAGGCATTAGCGGCCGTAACGGTTCCTTCTTTTGTGAACACAGGTTTTAGCCCTGGAATTTTATCAAAGTTTACATTTTTGTACTCTTCATCTTCAGCAAAGATGGTAACATCCCCTTTGCGACCTGTAATCTCAACAGGAACAACTTCTTCTTTAAATTTTCCCGCAGCCCAGGCAGCCGCTGCTCGTTTGTATGAATTTATTGCATACGTATCTTGATCCTGTCGACTGATGCTCATTTCCTTTGCCGTGTTGTCAGCACACACCCCCATCGCACAACGATTATAAACATCCGTTAATCCATCATAAGTTAATCCATCCAGCAATTCTCCATTTCCATATTTATATCCGTAGCGAGCCTTCATTAAGTAGTAAGGAATGTTTGACATACTTTCCGCACCGGCTGCCACCACCACATCATTGTGGCCGAGCATGATTGACTGTGCTCCCAGCATGATTGCTTTCATGCCAGATGCGCATACTTTGTTAACAAGTGTACAAGGAATTTCATAGCCCAACCCTGCACCAACAGCTACCTGAGTAGCAGGCGCCTGACCAAGTCCGGATGAAATCACATTCCCAAAAAAAACTTCTTGTATCAATTTAGGATCAATGCCAGCTTTGCTGACAGCACCTTTAATTGCAATTGATCCAAGCTGCGTTGCAGATAAACTTGTTAGGCTTCCTCCAAAACTTCCTATCGGTGTACGAGCGGCTGATATAATATATACTTCTTTCATGTCTTTAATTTTTAAATGAAGTCTACGGTTGACTATCGACTGACAATTGTGGATTAATTTTTACCAATCCGGTTTACCTTTATCTTTTGGCTTAGTTGCTTTGCGTTTATTCTGCTGCAAGTATTGAATCTCCTGATTTTTCATTGCTTCCAAAATCATCTGAGCTTTCTCTTCACTCATTTCCATCTGCTTTAGCTTATCAGAAACAGAAGGTGGTGTTTCCTTTTTCTCTTTATTTTCCTGCTGATCTTCTTTTTCTTTTTTCTCTTTGCTCTCCTTCTCTTGCTTTTCTTTTTCCTCTTTCTCCTGCTGATCTTTTTGGTCCTTCTGGTCTTTGCTTTCCTGATCTTGTTTTTCTTTGTCTTGCTTGTCTTTTTGATCTTGCTTCTGATCTTTTTGATCCTTGTTCTGGTCTTTCTGATCCTTGTTTTTCTCGTCTTTGTTAGGATCGTTTTTCTTTTGTTCCTCTTCTTTCTTTTTCTGCTCGTCCAATTTCTTCTTCACCATCTCATAATTATACCGCGCGTCTTCGTTGGTTGGGTCTGCTTTCAATGCTTGTTTAAAACTTGCAAGAGCCTCTTCGTATTTGTTTTGTCTATTCGAGAGCACGCCTAATTGTTGGTGCGCAATCGATCGGATGGAGGCGGTTTTACTTTGAGTGAGTGGTTGATAACTAATTGCTGTGTTAACAGTATCGTCTGATTGAAAGTATGCATTGGCAAGATTCAGACGCACTTCATCTTCATCCACACCAAGTGAATCTACCAAGTTTCTATATTTAGAGATAGCAGTTTTAAAATCGCCTTTTTTATAGGCTTCCTTGGCTTCTGATTTTAAGGTATTGATTTTGCCGATCTTGCCGGGATCAATAATAAGTGCCAAATTAAAATTAGAATTATTAGTTGTTGGTTATGCAGTTGGCAATTAAACTCCGCTTTCTATTTAGATACTTACCGTCTTCACACTTACCAACACATCTAACGCTAGCAAAATTAAGGCTGCTAACAAAAAGTAAAAATAGCGATTTGCGGAGACATCTACCAGACGGGCATCTCGCACCTGACCTTCAATCTTGTTGATTGAGTTGATTAGCTTATTTACATCATTTCGCGATTCATTGATTTCAAAGTATTGACCATCTGTTTTGCTGGCCAAATTCTTTAATGATGCAGGATTAAGTTTTGAAACAACGGTATTTCCTTGTCTGTCTATCTTATATCCTTTGGCCGTTCCTATCTGGCTTCCTTCTTCTGTACCAACCCCTAACGTAAATAATTTAATATCGCGGTCATCTACCTCTTTAGTGATGTTCTCAGTCTCCTCACCAAAGTCTTCCCCATCGCTAATTAAAATTATTACTTTCGATTTTTGCTGATCGCTTGGCCCTTCCTGATCATCCAATTTTGATAAAGCCATTTTTAAAGGCGGACTGAAATCAGTTCCGCTGGCGGGAACCAGATTTGTATTCATCGTTTCTATAAATAGATTTAACGCATTCTGATCATACGTTAACGGACATTGCATAAATGCTTCTGAAGAAAAAATAATCACACCCACACGATCAGAACTAAATGCAGAAACGATTTTCTTCATTTCGAATTTAATCTTTTCAAGTCGAGTGGGCTGCACATCAAATGCATCCATTGATTTAGAAAGATCCACACAAAACATAATATCTTTTCCCACAGACTTGATTTCACGTTTAGAATCGCCAAACGTTGGTCCGAGAATAGAAACAATAAGCAGAAGCAGAACGGCAGAACGTAAAACTAATTTGATAAATACAGTTGAGTAGGGTGTGTTGAGCGATCGGCTAATCTTGATAATGCGCGCAAGGTATAATCCATACCCAAGTAGGAACACGCCAATAAAAACTCCTTCAACCCATCCGAATTCGCGAAACAATGTCATAATAAAAACCTCCTTGCAAATTTAAGAAAACATATGTTACGTGAGACTAACCAAAAAGTCAAAAAACTAAGCCACTTCTCTTTTGTGGTCATTCCGGGCAAGTTGACCAAAACTTAAACCTTAGTCTTCTTAACAAAACGCGACCCGGAATCCCAATAAACGTTGGGTATTTCATAGCAGAACTGGCATGTTAATTCGTTGAGATTGCGGGTCTCGATTGCATAGGCACTCAATGATTTAATAAAAACACTCGCCCGCAATGACGAACTTTTTGGACAGCCCGTTTACAGAATTTAAAGATTTAGACTTCAAATAGGCTTGCCGCATCCTGATCAAGCATCACGTAGCCTTCCGAAATCAGGTTTACAACACTTAAAGGAATTTCTTCGGTTGCAATTGCCTTCAGACCTTTTGCCATAATTGCGGCTTTCTTTTTACCGCTGGCCATCACCATCGGTAATTTTGCTTCGCGCAGATGCTGGAGTCCTAACGTAATACCGGTTGAAAGAGAAGTTTCCTTTTTAAAATATTTTTGACCTACCTGTTTCGTTTCTTCAGCAAGTTCACTGATGTGCGCATAACTTTCGAAGGAGGTGCCAGGTTCGTTCATTCCGATGTGGCCATTGGTGCCAACTCCCACAAGCATAATATCAAGTCCGCCATTTTTCGCAATCATGGAGTTAATGCGCTCACATTCTTTTTGCAGATCGCTCGTTTCCACATTGAAGAATTCTATTTGGTTCTGGTCAATACCAAGCGGAATGAAAAAATCTTTTTGAAGCATGGATAAACATGAGCCCGGATCTTGTGGATCAATTCCAATCCATTCATCCAAACTCAGGAACGTGCATTTACTTAAATCAACTTCTTTTGCCTGTGTTGCTTTTTTTAATTCCTCAAACACGCCAATAGGAGTGTGCCCTGAAGCGAGACAAATGAGTGAGTTTGGCTTTTCGCGGATATAATCTATAATTAAATATGCAGCGGCTTTACTTAAGCTAGGGTAATCAGGAAGAATTTGTATAATCATTGATTAGTTACTTGAATCGCAAAAAAAAGGTAAAAGGAGGCGGATTACTATTTTTATGACATTATATTTGCACTCCTTTTTTAGGAATAACTCCGTTTGTCCTAAAGAAGAATGTTGAAAAGGAGAGGTGGGTGAGAGGCTTAAACCAGCAGTTTGCTAAACTGTCGTGCGGGTTAAACCGTACCGGGGGTTCGAATCCCCCCCCCTCCGCTTAACTGCGCTGAAGCTTCGTTAAGCAGGCTCTTAAAAGCCT
>CAWBCB010000136.1:0-10877 GCA_963787095.1 uncultured Cytophagales bacterium
ACTCGCCTTTCCATAAAGGAGTAATATCTTCAATAAGTTTTATCACTGGATTGATCTCATTTGCTTGTATATACTTTCTTACAGCCGACCATGTAGTAAGGTATCCCTTCAGTTGCTCTATCGTCCAATCAAAATGAAATTCAAAAGTTGGCGTACTCATTTCTTTAAATGGGAAAGGAATGGTTTTGTATTGCTTATCAACAAGTTGCCGTTCCTTATCCCAATAAGGCCAACAACATTTCTATAAAAATTCTGAAGGAGTGAATCTATTTCGGGATCAATACTAAGCAGGCTATATCCCCAAACAGCGAGGACTGCCTTGGGCTTTGCTACGCGATTAACCTCTTGATAAAAAGCTTCCAAATCAAACCAATGAATCGCTTGCGCGACAGTCACCAAATCAATACTACTATCTGCAAAGGAAGTTTTCTCACCACACACCGAATAAAAAATAGTATCTGCCTTATGCGCTTGCTCAATTTGGTTGGCACTGATATCCGTAGCAAACACTTTCTTGAACTTACCACTTAACACGCGTGCCGATTGACCATTACCTGTTCCACAATCCCAGGCAGTTTCAAAATTATTAACATGTGAAAAGATGAATTCATATAACTCATTCGGGTAAGTAGGCCGAAACTGTGCGTAGAGTTCTGAATGTTGACTAAATAAATCCTTCATCCTATTATTGTTCGTAGCCTGGCCCACGAATACATCGACCTGGCATTAGTCCGGTATGATTTCCAGTGTCAAGCACCTGTACGCCATTAACAAACACGTGCATCATACCATCCGCATATTGATGAGGTTGATCGAAGGTGGCATTATCTTTTACTTTAGCAGGATCAAAAATTACTACATCTGCATAATTTCCAATCTGCAAACTTCCGCGTCTTTCTAATTTTAGATTCAACGCTGGCAATGAAGTAAGCCTACGAATTGCTTCCTGCAAAGTCATTACATTTTCTTCGCGCACATACTTACCTAACAACCGGGCAAAGCTTCCATAGGTACGTGGATGCGTTGGATCATTGATAAATGGAACCTCATTGGGGATAGATGAAGCATCGGAACAAATACTGACGTACGGAAGTGCCAACATTCGTTTTACATTGTCTTCTGAGATTAAAAAGAAGATGGCGGCAATGCCCGACTTATCTGCTACGAGAAGATCGAGCATTGTTTCATTAGCGCTTTTACCATGCCGCAATGCCACTTCGCTTAATCGTTTACCACGATACAATTTATTTAAAGAATCTTTCCTAAAGCCAATCAACATAACATCTTTGGGATCGGAGTTTTTTGTTGGTATTCCCAATCGCAATTCCTCTAATACTTTTTTTCTCGTTACCGGATTTCTAAGTCGCTTGCGCATTGCAGGTGCACCACCAGCCTGCACCCACGTTGGCAACCGCGCGGTGAGTGAAGTGCCACTTGCATTGTATGTGTACATGTTTGCCGTGATTTTTAATCCAGCTTTCTGCGCGCTATCAATCTTAGCAATTACGGTATCGACTTTATTCCAGTTCCATGTGTTGTTTATTTTCAAATGATAAATCTCCGCTGGCACATTCGCTTCCTTTGATATGGTAAATACTTCGTTGAGAGCAGAATAAATTTTATCACTTTCACTCCGCATATGAGTAATGTACATACCATCATACCTGGCAACTACTTTACATAATTCAATCAGTTCGTTGGTATCCGCATAATCGGCAGGAGCATAAATGAGTGAAGAACCCAACCCCATAGCTCCTTGTTGCATCGCATCGTCAACCAATTGTTTCATGATTGTTAATTCACTCGCATTGGGTTTTTTGTTTTCGAAACCCAAGACATAATTGCGCACGGTGGTTGCTCCTACAAACGAAGCAAAGTTTGTACTCACGCCTTTTTTTTCAAGTACTTCAAAGTATTCACCAAGTGATGTCCAAAGAGAATCATTCACGTCTTTCTTCTTTCTTGGCCCTGGGCTCCAACCTTCGCCAAATACTTCGAGTGTAACTCCTTGTTTAAGATCACTCATGGAACGGCCGTCTTTAAGCAACGAACCATCGGCCCAGCTAAGCATATTTATAAAACCTGGTGCCACTGCCAAACCTTGCACATCAATTTCTCTTGCTCCTTTCTTGTCGGATAAATCTCCCATCTCGGCAAGCGTATCGGCATGAATAGCGATATCTCCCGCAAAGGGATTACCACCAAGTCCATCATAGATCATTCCGTTACGAATGATTAAATCATAATCCGGCTTTCGTTCGTTACAGGCAAGTACAATCCACACACCTGTAATTATCAGCAATATTCTTATGGCACTACCCATTCTCAGAAAGTAGCAATCGATCCAACAATTCTTTAAAAAGTTTGGCAGCTAGCATAGCTGTTATTCCTGATGGATCCCTTGTGGGATTAAACTCAACAAGATCGGCACCTACTAAATTTCCCTTCAACTTTTGAATGATGCTTATCACTTCGCGGCTTGTAAGACCACCGGGTTCGTGATGAGAAACTCCGGGGGCAAAGGCGGGATCAATAGCATCCATATCCAACGAAAGATAGGTAGGGCCTTGGAACTGAAATTGCATTGAGCTGTTCCAATCTTTCATTTCAATAACCTCCACACCAAAGCGAGTAGCCTGCTCCCGCTGATGTTTACTTAATGTACGAATACCCACCTGCACCAAACGCACTGCTAACTCCTCTTCCATTATTCTGGCAAAGGGACAGGCGTGTGAATATTTATCGCCTTCAAACAAATCATACAAATCGGCATGCGCATCTATATGAAGAATATTTAACTGGCCATGTTTCTTTGCAAACGCTTTTACAACAGGATAACTGATGGAATGATCGCCCCCCAGTGTAAGCACCCTATGATCTTGCGCAAGCAAATTATGGATTGAATTCTCAATTAAAGACAGTGGATTCCTACCCTCAAAAGTGAGATCTCCTGCATCCATCCAGATTCCTGATTCCTTTAAATCAATGCCTCGCTCTGTAAAATAATTAGCTGAATCAGAACGAAATGCCGTCCTGATTTCATTGGGTGCAAGGGCTGGTCCCCGAAGAAAAGAAGAAGCCTCATCGAAGGGAATACCTACAACTGAGATCATATTTGATTAAGATTTTGAGATTTATAAGATCAATGACCGAATTTAGACTAAATGCACTATTTGTTTAGCAGTTATTTGGATTCAGTCCATCAAAAGAATTTTGTACCTTTACGGTCTCTTCCGTTTTGGGATACGCTAGCCAGCTTACCTTATCCCAAATCTCAAGGGATAAACTAAAAATAGCACTAACAAAAAAACATGGCCAGACCGCAAGAAACGTTTAACAAAAAAGAATTAGAGAAGAAAAGACTCCAAAAAAGGAAGGAAAAAGAGCAGCGGAAAGAAGACCGGAAAGCGAATGCCAAGGATGGAACTTCCTTTGAAGATATGCTTGCCTATGTGGATGAACACGGTAATATCAGTTCTACCCCTCCAGATCCTTTGAAGAAAAAATCAATCATCAAAACAGACGATATTGTGCTTGGCTCACGTAACAACGGGTCAGTTAATCAGGCTGGAGCAGCCAGGCAGGGCAGAGTTACTTTTTTTAATACCTCAAAAGGCTTTGGTTTTATCAAGGACACAGAAAATGGTGAAAGTATCTTCGTTCATAGCAATGGATTGTCCACACCTATAAAGGAAAATGATTTAGTTTCTTTCGAAACAGAACGTGGCTTTAAAGGACTAAATGCGGTGCGTGTAAAAGTAGTTAAGCCTTAAGGCTTACTGCTTACTCGATTTAATTAAGCCTCTACTTCAGCTTCCTCCTCCACTTCAGGCTGAACCGTGCTTACGGAAAGGGTAAACTGCTTATCCAACACAAATTCATACTTACTGGTGTCTAACAATTCAGATCCTTTCTTGGATTGTGAAAGCACGTGCAAAAGATCCTGAGCGGTAGCTGATTTTCTGATGTCATTCAATGCGCGACCCTGAAAAGCCTGCATGGTAAATGTATATCCTTTCTCCTTGGGATTTAAAGTCTTGAATTCATGGCCATAAAACTTATACTGTTGAGTTCCTCCTTCTGCTGCAACCATTAATTGCAGGATAGCTGGACGGTATTTACTCCATAATGAAACATACAACTGATTTGAATTAGAACTAAAAAATCTTGGACTCATTTCTCTTTATTAAAATTTAGCGGTAGATCGGGTTTCTTTTTTTTAACCAAGGTAAGACTTCAAATATTTGCTGCGCGAAGTATGTCTTAATCTCCGGGTTGCCTTTTCCTTAATTTGGCGCACACGCTCACGTGTAAGCTTAAACTTGTCTCCAATTTCTTCCAGTGTCATTGGATGACCACCATTTAGACCGTAATAATCACAAATTACTTCTGACTCTCTTTCTGATAAGGTTGATAACGCTCTCGATACTTCCAATTTAAGTGAATCCATCATCAGTGCAGCATCCGGAGTTTCCTCGCTATTGCTTTCCAATACATCAAGAAGTTTGTTTTCTTCCCCTTGAACAAAGGGTGCATCTACTGAAATTTGTCTTCCACCTACACTCATGGTGCTTTCAACCTCTTCAATCGTTACGTCCATAATTTCAGCAACTTCGGCAGGCGAAGGTTCACGTTGAAACTTTTGTTCAAGCTCCGAAAATGCACGGGAGATTTTGTTTAATGATCCTACCCTATTTAATGGCAAACGAACAACACGTGATTGTTCAGCAAGTGCTTGTAGAATCGATTGACGAATCCACCATACTGCGTATGAAATAAATTTAAAACCACGAGTTTCATCAAAGCGCATTGCTGCTTTTATCAAACCCACATTTCCTTCATTGATCAAATCACCTAGTGTAAGTCCATTATTCTGATATTGCTTGGCAACAGAAACAACAAATCGCAAATTGGCTTTAGTCATTTTCTCTAGTGCAATTTGATCTCCAGCGCGAATTCGTTTAGCCAAATCCACTTCCATTTCGGCCGTGATCAAATCCACCTTTCCTATTTCTTGTAAATATTTGTCAAGAGACTGGCTCTCTCTATTTGTAATTTGCTTACTGATTTTTAATTGCCTCATATATATTGAATGATAATGTTATAGTCAATAAAGGATAATACTAGGGATTAATTTCAAATTGGCTGTGCGCCTAATTGCTTCAGCAACCGGGCGTGTCCTGCTAAGGCATCAACAAAGGTGCGGGCGCTTTTATAAGGTAATCCAAACTCTAGCGCAGTCTCCTTTACTATGTTTGAAATTTTCCGGTAATGGACATGGCAAATATTAGGAAACAAATGATGTTCAATTTGAAAATTAAGACCCCCTACATACCACGAAAACCATCGGCTTTTGTTGCCAAAATTTGTAGTAGTCAATAACTGATGAATTGCCCAGTTATTTTCAAGCTGATTTTTCTCATCAGGAAGCGGAAACTCTGAGCCTTCAATTACATGAGCCGGTTGAAAAATAATGGCCAATAAAAAGCCGGCTATATAATGCATTATAAAGATGCCAATCAATATCTGCCACCAGGCCAGTGGTGTAAACAAAACAGGAATAACAAAAATGTAGCTTACATAGACAATCTTAGTAAAGATCAGAACCAGCCATTCTCTGCCTACGTGGGCATTGTTCATTTTAGTCAGCCCTGTCTTGTTGTATTTATCTAAGCGGGAAAAGTCCTTAAAAGTCATCCACGTAATGGTCATTAGTCCGTAAAGAAACCAGGCATAAACATGTTGATACTTGTGAATCCATTTCCAGTCAGAATGAGGGGTTAACCGAAGTACACCACGTGGACTAATATCCTCATCTTCTTCGTGCACATTAGTATAGGTGTGATGGAGAACATTATGCTGGATTTTCCAATTGAAGGCATTGGCACCGATCAAATTCATTGAATAGCCTACAAGGGTATTTACCCATTTCTTTTTTGAATATGCTCCGTGGTTTGCATCGTGCATTACCGACAGGCCAATACCCGCTAATCCCAGCCCCATAATAACTACTGAGAAAAGTAGCCATCCGGTTCCAGAAATAACCCCGGCAAGAATTAACCCATAAGGAATAAAGTACATTCCAAACATGAAAAATGTTTTAAAAATCATTTCCAGATCTGCATGTCGATTCAGGCCGTTTACCTTAAAATAATCCGCTACCCTTTTATTTAGGGTTGCCGAAAATTCACGCTGCGTGGGCGCAAAGGTTATTGTTTTAGGACTTTTGGTAGCTGACATTGATAGTTGTTTAAACTGTTCTCCCCATAATGAGTTTCCCTCATTATTTATTTAGTAGGACAATATTATAGTGCCACTCCCCTACCAAAATCTTTCTTCAATTGAAAAAATCAAGTGGTGCTACCGCTAAACGGCTTAAAACCTGGCAAGATTTATAGAATTGATCGTCAAAGATACGAAGTTTTAGGGGATTTTTTAAGAAACTCTATTAGGCAGATAATGTTAGTATCGAATATGAAAAATTCTAATAACCCCTATAAAATCGCTCATTAATCAAGGTATCGGGCTATTCCTAATTCAAGACCCCTTAACTCTGCAAGTCCTTTTAATCTACCAATAGCAGTATACCCTGGCAGTGTCTTTTTGGTAAGGTCATCTAACATCTGATGGCCATGATCTGGCCTCATTGGAATGGATGTACCCACCCGCTCCATAAGTAGCACTATTTCTCGAAGAACTTCGGGCATATCTGTATCGCCTCCCAAATGATCTGCTTCATAAAAATTTCCCTCACCATCTCGCTTCGTATTCCTTAAATGCAGGAAATGGATGTGGTTTCCTAGCCGCCTCACCATGCCTGCTAAATCGTTAGTTTGGCGCACGCCATATGAGCCCGTGCAAAAGCACAACCCATTGGCAGGAGAAGGTGCTGCATTGATAAGGTCTAAAGCATCTTGTTCTGTACTTACAATCCGGGGAAGACCCAAAATCGGAAATGGAGGATCATCTGGGTGAATGGCCAGTTTTAGTCCGAGTGATTCTGCAGTGGGTACAATCTGTTGAAGAAAGTAAAAAAGATGTTCTTTCAACTTCTTGGCATCGATATGCGAATAGGTTTTTAATGCGGTTAGTATTTGCTCTTCAGTAAAACGTTCCTCGCTACCTGGCAATCCCAATAAGGCATTATTATAGAGTGTTTCCTTTTCAGCTGGAGTCATTCGTTCAAAGCGAGTTTTAGCTTTGTCTATTTCCTCGGTTGTATAATCTTTCTCTGCCCCAGGCCGCTTCAACAGGAAAAGATCAAACGCAATAAAAGCAGCCTTCTCAAAGCGAAGTGCTTTACTTCCATTGGGCAGGGTGAAACGCGGGTCCGTACGCATCCAATCCAAAATCGGCATAAAGTTATACGTGACTACTTTTAGTCCACAGGCTGCCACATTCTTTAAACTGATTTTATAATTCTCAATCCACACCTTATAGTCTCCAGATTGTTTTTTGATATCCTCATGAACAGGAAGGCTTTCAATGACAGTCCAGGTGAGTCCGGCAGCTTCAATCTCTTTCTTCCGGATAATTATTTCTTCGGTAGTCCAAATTTCTCCTACAGCAATATGGTGCAACGCAGTAACAACCCCTGTGCATCCTGCTTGCCTAATGTCTGCGAGGCTTACAGGATCTTTCGGTCCGAACCAACGCATTGTTTGTTCCATTAAAATCATATCTATGAATAGTTAATTTTTTTCTTATATAGTTAAAAACTCTTATCGGTTCATTCATTTTTGTTTCAGGTTGGAAGGAAGAAACGAAACGGCAATGGTTCCAATGATTGCCAGACCAATCAAAGTGGCAAACCCATTCGCATAACTTCCGCTTTGATCGCGTAGCCACCCTGCCAGCATGGGAGCAAATGCTTCGGCCAATCCATCAGCTGTAATCACCAAACCCATAACACGCCCCATTACTTTCACACCAAAAAGTTCAGCTGCCATTAGTGGGATAATCATGTAATCACCCCCCAAGGCAACGCCAAACAAAAATGCAAAAATGTAAATCACTCCGGTAATATCTGCAAAGTAAAGCATGGGGATAGCCAGTGCCACCAATGTATAAATCAACATCATCACATACTTCTTTGCAATGTGATCGGCAAGCCAACCCATTAATAAACGACCAATAATACTTGAACCCAGTACAATCGATAAAACGTTGGCCGCTTCTTGTTGTGAATAATGCAAATCAATACTTAGAAATAATTTTAAATTTTGACTCGTGCCGGCCACTGCACCAATAGAACACATACTTCCAATAAGCAATAAGTAAAACGGCCATCCTTTAAGGATATTCCCTATTGGAATTTTTGGCATTGGTTGAAGTGAATTTGTTTCCGTTTGCTCAGGATTATCCTTTACAAACCAAGCCATGGGAAAGGCTATGGCAACCATAAGCACACCTAAAATAGCCAGTGCATTTTGCCATCCAAAATTAGTATTGAGGGCTTTGGCAATTTGAGGAACCAACATGCCACCAACACCAATTCCCAGATAAATAATGCCCATTGCCTTGCCACGACTTTTGGTAAACCATCGCGATACTAAAACCTGATTAGGTAGCGGCCCACCAAACATGTAGCCCAATGCATTGAAAACATAAAACAAATAAAAATGCCAAAGCGTGGTCATCATGCTCAACCCGATCAAGGCAATGCCACCAAACATAATTCCGGTAAGCATTAATCGTCTCGGACCAAACCTATCAATGAACCATCCTGCAAAAAATCCAAACAACGGCCCAACAATTATTTTACCTACCGCATTACCCGATGTGATGGTAGCTCTTGACCATCCAAAATCAGTTACCCAGAAATCATAAAAGAAAGGAAGACCATAAAACATGATCCCCACTAACGAGAGCAAACTAAGAAAGCCTGTTCCAGCAACCTGAAATTGTCCTTTACTTAATTTGTGTTGCTCCATTATTTAATAAGTTGGTAAGTATTTAAAGTCTTGGAATTGCTAACCCGCCATCTACCATAATAACCTGCCCGGTTGAATAGGGAAAACTTCCTGATGCCAGCGCAGCAACTGCTTTGCCTACATCATCCGGGTAGCCCCATCGTTTCTGCAGCATTAACCCTTCCTCTATCAGTTTATCGTATTTCCCCTTCACACCTGAAGTCATGTCGGTACTAATAATCCCCGGTCGTACTTCATACACAGGAATATCAAACTCGCCCAACCGAACCGCAAATAATTGTGTAGCCATGCTAATCCCTGCCTTTGAAATACAATACTCTCCCCGATTAATGGAAGCTATTGTTGCCGAGATCGATGACACATTAATGATACATCCTACAAATTCATTCGATGATTTCTTTTGTTCAATCATCCAATTTGCAGCTTGTTGAGTCAAGAAATAATTTCCTTTTAGATTAGTAGAAAGCACTTCATCAAAACTCTCTTCGGTGGTTTCCAATACATCACGTCTTTCTCTTGGTGCTATGCCCGCATTGTTTACCAACACATGCAATCTTCCAAAATGCGCTTTTACTTTTTCTATGATACTCTTTCGATCTGCTGATGAAGAAACGCTTCCCTGACAATAGATAACGTCACCGCCTAACTCTTTTAGTTCTTTTAAAACATCACCAACTGCTGATTCATCACGCACACCATTGATAGCGATATCAAAACCAGCCTTAGCCAGATGTTGAGCTACTCCCAAACCAATACCCCGGCTACCACCGGTAATCAATGCTACAGACCTCACTCCCGGCTCCTCTCCACCTGGAGAGGGGTGACTCTCAGAACTTATTTTTTCGCTTTGCTTCATGGCTTAAATGTGCTTACTATATGTTTGGAACATCTACCCAGCACCGCTTACTCCAACTTTCAATTCCTTTCTCTGCTAATTGAACACCACGAGCTCCATCGCGCAAATCCCATGGAAAGGGTTCGTCTTTCACCACATGTCTTAGAAACAATTCCCACTGAGCTTTGAATGCATTATCATACGATTCTTGTTCCGGTACTTTCGACCAACCTTCAAAGAAATTTATGGGCTGAGCGATGTCCGGATTCCAGACAGGCTTTGGTGTGTTGCCATAATGTTGAATATAACATTCGCGCAAGCCGGCAACAGCCGATCCTTTTGTTCCGTCCACTTGTAGTGTCAGCAAGTCATCGCGTCTTACGCGAGTAGTCCACGAAGAATTAAAATGCGCTATTACACCACCTTCCAATTCGAATGTTGCATACGCTGCATCATCGGCTGTGCATTTATAAGGTTTACCTTGTTCATCAATTCGTTGTGGAATGTGTGTTGCTCCCAAACAAGAAACTGATTTTACTTTTCCGAAAACATTATCTAACACATAGCGCCAATGACACAGCATATCGACTATGATGCCACCATCATCTTCTTTTCTATAATTCCATGAAGGGCGCTGTGCAGGAATGTTGTCACCTTCAAATACCCAATAACCAAACTCACCGCGTACTGAAAGTATCTCTCCAAAAAAACCTTGTTGAATCAATCGTTTCAATTTCAAGATACCCGGCAGCCAGAGTTTATCTTGTACAACTCCGTTTTTAAGTTTTGCATCTGTACATAATTTATAAAGCTCTAACGCAGTCTTTGTATCAACAGCAATTGGTTTTTCGCAATAAATGTGCTTACCCGCTTTTACGGCTAACTTAACAGCCTCTGCTCTTCTTCCTGTTGTCTGCGAATCGAAGTAAATAATGTTATTAGCATCTGCTAATGTTTCTTCCAGATTGGTGCTTATCTTTTTTACTCCCGAAAGAGCGCTTAACTTTTCAAGTTTACTTCTATCGCGCCCCACTAAAACAGGATCGGGCATAATCGTTTCGCCTCCACTCAATTTTACACCACCTTGTTTAATGATTTCTGCTATTGAT
>CAWBCB010000137.1:0-8840 GCA_963787095.1 uncultured Cytophagales bacterium
TGATTGTCTCTAAGCACGGTAGAAAGACCTTCGCCAATAGGAATGGCAAGGGCATGAACCAACGCACCCACAGACCAAACAATAATAGCCACGCCATATCCCCAGCGCGTACCTAGCTTATCAACCAACCGGCCAACAAACAACATCGTAACTGCATAGGTAAATTGAAAAACGGCTGTAATGTTTGCATAATCCGTATTCGTCCAACCGAAAATTTCTTCCAATCGCGGTTGAAGCAAACTCAACACTTGCCGGTCGAGGTAGTTAACAGTGGTGGCAAAAAACACAAGGGCACAAATGGTCCATCTGTATTTCCCGATGGGCTGATTTGTTTTGGTTAAATTTTCCAAGTTGAGGGGGTTAAAATTAAAAGTTACTTTCTTACTCTATTTGCAATCGCCAAACATTCAGTCACAGTCTGTTGAAGTAATGACCAATTCTTTTGTGCTAAAATTTCTTTCGTGAATAACTGCGATCCCATCCCCACACACGTTGCTCCGGCTTTAAACCATTGGGTAAGATTTTTTTCAGTAGGCTCTACTCCGCCTGTTATCATCAGCTGTAATCCCGGAACCACCGGCATGATAGACGAAACAAAACCCGGCCCTAACACCGAACCCGGAAATAATTTAATAATCTCAGCACCATGATCGTTTGCCGTTACAATTTCGGTTAGTGTGGCACAACCCGGAATCCATAAAGCATCATACTTTCTACACACCTCAGCCATCTCCAACTTTAAAATAGGTGAGATAATAAAATCTGCGCCCGCATCAAGAAATTTTTTGGTTGTTGCTCCATCCATGATCGTACCGATGCCCAGCATGAGATCAGGATACTTTTTCGCAACGGAAAGCAGGTGCGTGAAAACTTCAAATGAGTTTTCTCTGCGATTGGTAAATTCAAAGATTCGGATTCCTCCACGGTAAGCAGCTTCCAGCACCTGTTGCGCATCATCAGCATTATCGTGGGTAAACAAAGGAACAATTCCTGCTCCTTTCATACCACTCACAATCTGCTGCTTGCTAAACCTCATTTCTATTTTTTAATCGCTTTGATAATCGCCAAAGCATCTTTTACTCCTTGCTCCAGTTTTGCCCAATTCTTTGTTTCTATAATGTCTTTGGAAATCAATTGAGAACCCATCCCCACACAAACTACTCCGGCTTTAAACCAGGCAGATAAATTTGCTTCAGTAGGTTCAACACCACCGGTTGGCATCAATTGCAATCCCGGCACCACCGGCATAATGGATGATACAAAGCCCGGGCCTAATACGGAACCTGGGAAAATCTTAATCACCTTAGCTCCTAAATCTTTAGCCGTTACAATTTCAGTGAGTGTGGCACAACCCGGTATCCAAAGTTTATTGTTCTTAGCACACACGGTTGCCATTTCATTTTTCAAAATCGGAGATACTATAAAATGCGCACCGGCATCACAAAATTTTTGAGTAACCTCTCCATTCATGATGGTACCGATGCCCATCATTAAATCAGGATATTGTTCAGCATGCTTTAGTAATTGGGTGAAAACTTGAAACGCATTTTCACCTCGGTTGGTAAATTCAAACACACGAACCCCGCCTTTGTAGCAGGCATCAAGCACAGCTTTGGCTATCTCTATATCAGCATGATAAAAAACCGGAATCATTCCAGACGAGCGCATCGCCTGTTGTATTGTATCGCTAGAAAAAGTTGTCATTAGAATACGTTAGTAATTATAAATCCATCAGTAGTTAAATTGAAACTTCAATACTCCCCAAATAGGAAGAAATAGGCGTCAAAACACCTTGCAGGTGTCAGACGCCTGGTACAAGTTATCGCGAAACGCGTCCGGAAGCATCACCTTCCATCAACTTTTCAACCTCATCAACAGTAACTCGATTAAAGTCACCTTTTATAGTATGCTTCAGGCATGAAGCAGCTACTGCAAAGTTCAACGCTTTCTGATCATCTTTAGGATAGGCAATCAATCCATAAATTAAACCGCCCATAAAAGAATCTCCACCACCCACACGATCTACAATGTGTGTAATCTGATACGTAGGCGCTTCAAATAATTTTTTACCATCCCACAGCACGCCCGACCATGAATTATGACTTGCGCTTATGGAGCCTCGCAACGTGATGATCACTTTTTTCGCTTTAGGAAACTTAGTCATCAATTGCTTACCCACTGATTCATACGCTGCGCCTTCCACATGACCTGATTTTACATCAACGCCTTCGGGCTTGATACCAAAAACCATGTCGGCATCCTCTTCATTTCCTAAAATGACATCGCAATGAGCAACCAGTTTTTCCATTACTTCACCGGCAGTCTTTCCCCACTTCCATAATTTGTTTCTGAAATTCAAATCGGTAGAAACAGTAATTCCTCTTTTAGAAGCTTCTTCACACGCTTCCAAACACGCATCTGCTGCACCTTCCGATACAGCAGGAGTAATGCCCGTCCAATGAAACCAGGTAACGCCTTCAAACGCTTTGTTCCAATCGATTGATCCTTTTTTTAGTTTGGCGAATGAGCTGCCCGCTCTGTCATAGATTACTTTGCTTCCGCGGCTAACTGCGCCAGCTTCCAGATAATAAACTCCTATCCGATCTCCACCCCGGGTAATCAGATTGGTCTCAACATCAAGTGATTTTAAGGAGGCAATAGCCGCATCGCCTAAATCATTTTTTGGCAAACTGGTCACAAAACTTGCAGGAATCCCATAATTAGCAAGAGAGACCGCTACGTTTGCTTCACCCCCTCCATAGGAAGCCTCAAATTCTGTAGCTTGACCAAATCTAAGATAGCCAGGCGTTGCAAGCCTCAGCATAATTTCACCGAATGTTAAAACTTTGTTTTTCATCTTTATTTAATTGTTATCTGTTATTTTATATACATTAAACTTCTGTAAATGCTTTTCAATAAAAAAACCGTTGCCCGAAATGACTTAATATTAATCGATTTGAATTGAATAAAATTATTATTTATACTACAAGCAATAAGCTCAAATTTAGGGTAAAACCTGTAACTTGCGCAATCGATTGCTTGATTTAGTCAAATATTTATATGACAAAGAAATTCCTGAAAATTCATCCCTCCGACAATGTTTTGGTTGCTCTTACCGATCTAAAAACCGGTGACAAAATTGAGTACGAAGGCAAATCAATCACCTTGGTTCATGACATCCCCGCCAAGCATAAATTTTTGCCACAACCTATGAATCCACAAGATGAAATAAGAATGTATGGATTGCTGGTAGGAAAAGCCACAGAACAGATTCCGGAAGGTGGCGCCATTGGAACTCACAATGTAAAACACGAGGCTTCTCAATATAGTGGTCGTAATGCAACTTTTAACTGGAAAGCTCCCGAGATAGAAAGTTGGAAGAACAAAAACTTTATGGGCTATCATCGTCCCGATGGACAAGTGGGCACTGCTAACTATTGGATTGTTGTTCCTCTGGTGTTTTGCGAAAACAGAAATGTAAACGTAATCCGCCAGGCATTTGAAGAAGAATTGGGTTTTGGAAAACACAACGCGTATAAAGATTATGTACACGAACTGGTTCAACTTTATAAAAGCGGAAACACAGCTGGCATTAAGTCGCTTAACTTGGGAGAAAATCAAACCAACGGAAAATCAAAAATCTTTAATAACCTGGATGGAATCAAATTTTTAACCCACGAAGGAGGTTGCGGTGGCACACGACAGGATTCAGAAGCGCTCTGTGGGTTGCTTGCCGGATATATCAACAATCCAAATGTAGCAGGTGCAACTGTACTTAGTTTAGGATGCCAGAATGCGCAACCTGAAATACTTAGAAACAAGTTAGCTGCACTTAAATAGTGATTTCAAAAAACCATTGATCATTTTAGAACAACAAAAAGAAGGTACTGAAAATGAATTGTTGGCTCAAGCCATTAAACAAACCTTCCTCGCGTTGATGGAGATTGATAAAGAATCGCGCAAACCGGCACCATTAAGTAAACTGGTTATTGGATTGGAGTGTGGTGGTTCCGATGGATTCTCAGGCATCTCAGCCAACCCAGCTATCGGTCATACGTCAGACTTGGTTGTTGCATTAGGTGGTAAAACAATTTTATCAGAATTTCCTGAACTGTGTGGTGTAGAACAAGAGCTTATTAATCGCACGGTTGATGACACAATAGCTACCAAGTTTTCAACCTTGATGCGTGCGTATTCAAAAGCAGCAGAATCAGTTGGTTCTGGTTTCGATATGAATCCATCGCCCGGAAACATTAAAGATGGGTTGATTACCGATGCCATGAAATCGGCAGGCGCTGCAAAGAAAGGCGGCACTTCACCGGTAGCTGCGGTTTTGGATTATACCGAATACGCTACCAAGCCCGGACTTAATTTATTGTGTACCCCGGGTAATGATGTGGAAAGTACTACCGCTATGGCGGGATCAGGTGCAAACATTATTCTCTTCACAACGGGACTTGGAACTCCTACAGGAAATCCAATTAGCCCGGTGATAAAGATTTCTTCCAATACAAAGCTGGCCAAAAAAATGCCCGACATTATTGATGTGGATTGCGGCCCGGTTATTTCAGGAGAGAAAACTATTGAACAAATGGGTGAACAAATTCTTGATTTCATTATTGAGATCGCGAGTGGTAACATAAAACCAAAAGCGGTTCTCCTAAATCAAGATGATTTCATTCCGTGGAAACGGGGAGTGTCGTTATAGGCAATTCACAAATTCAATCTCAAAGAGAATCACACATTTCATTTCTAGATTTTTATGAACCCTCGCTTTGCTATCCATCCTGATCATTTTAAAACATTAAATACTGAACAGATTCGGGAATCATTTCTAATCCCAGATCTTTTCCAAAAGGATTTGATCACGTATACCTATTCTCACTACGATCGAATGATTATTGGCGGAGTTCAACCCATCTCAAAATCCATTAAACTTGAACCCACGCCAGAGTTAAAAGCTGATTTCTTTTTGCAGCGAAGGGAAATAGGAATAATAAACGTGGGTGATACAGGTACAATTACAGTTGATGGCATTCAATTTATCTTGAATAAAAAAGATGCCTTATACATAGGCAAAGATGTAACCGAAGTAATTTTTGAAAAGGCTGGCAAGGGTGTTCCCTTGTTCTATTTTAATAGTGCTCCGGCTCATAAGGCCTACCCTACTAAAAAGGTAACACTGGATGAAGCAGAGACTGTTGAAATGGGACAGGCTCATACAGCTAACCAACGCACCATTCGAAAACTTTTGGTGAATAGTGTACTTCCCACGTGCCAATTGCAAATGGGCTTAACTGAATTAAAATCAGGTAGTGTATGGAATACAATGCCTGCGCACACACACGACAGACGCATGGAAGTTTATCTTTATTTTGATGTTCCCGAAGATCAAGTGGTTTGTCATTTTTTGGGGCACCCTCAGGAGACCAGGCACATATGGATGAAGAATAACCAAGCTGTGTTATCTCCACCATGGTCTATTCACTCAGGTGCAGGTACTTCTAACTACACCTTCATTTGGGGAATGGCCGGAGAAAATCTTGACTATACAGATATGGATGCGGTTAAACCTAATGAGCTAAAATGAATTTAACACATTTCTTTTGTATTGGTATATAGTTAACCTGTTATGAAGAAAGGGAAATCGACCATTCATGATATCGCTGAAAAATTAAATATCACCGCCTCCACGGTTTCAAGAGCACTTAACGATCATCCCAGGATAAGTGATGCTACTAAAAAAGCAGTACTAAAAACGGCTGAAATTCTTAACTATCAACCTAATCACCTTGCTGCTTCTTTGCGGAGCGGTAAAAGTCACATCATCGGCATCATCGTTCCATCCATAGACAGAACCTTTTTCTCAGCGGTAGTTCGTGGAATTGAAGAAATCGCAAATACATCGCGGTATAATGTAATGATTTGCCAAACCCATGATAATTATGAGAAAGAGGTTGCCACGGTAGACGCCTTGCTCAATGCACAAGTAGATGGCATCATCGTATCGTTTGCGAAAGGCACAAAAAAATTCGATCACTTTTTAAAAGCTAAAGAAAAAGGGGTTCCTGTAATCATGTTCGACCGAACCAATGACGAATTAGAAATGAGCCAGGTTGTTGTGGACGATTTTTTAGGTGCTTATAAAGCTACTGAACATTTGATTCAGCAGGGCTGCAAACGAATCGGTCATATCACTAACAAAATCAAAGTCAGTATCTATAAAGAACGACTTCGTGGCTATAAAGAAGCCTTGATCGCCAATGACCTTCCTTATGATGATACGTATGTGATTGAAGGAAACCTTCAATTAGAAGATGGGCGCTCGGCCATGGAACAATTATTACAGTTACCGCAACCACCCGATGGTGTTTTTTCTGCCAGTGCTTATGGTATTATGGGTGCGCTGCAAATATTAAAAGAGCGAGGAATAAAAGTACCCGAAGACGTAAAGTTGGTTGGTTTTAGTAATGAACCCTTTACCTATTTGACAGAACCTTCGCTCTCAACTATAGAGCAACACAGTATGCGCATGGGTAACGCTGCTGCCGAAATTTTTTTAGAAGAAATAAATAACAAGGATAAAAAATTTATCCCTCAAAAAATTGTGCTTAAACCCGAACTAATCATTCGTAAATCCTCTGTAAAATAAACAGAGGAACTTTACTTCATCACAGAAAATAAAATTGTTATGAAGGCATTAAATCAAGAGGCTATACCGTTATCGACAAGACCTATAAAAGTTTTACAATTTGGAGAAGGAAATTTTCTACGTGCTTTTGCCGATTGGATTATCGATATTCTGAACGAGAAAACAGATTTCAACGGGAACATTCAAATCATACAACCACTACCTTCCGGCATGATTCAGGCGTTGAAAGATCAGGATTGCCTATACCATGTAGTACTGAATGGTATTCAGCAAGGGAAAACTATTTCCGAAACCCGATTGATCAAAAGCGTAAGCAGTGCAATCAATCCCTACGTAAACGAATCGGAATTTATCAAAGCCTGCGAAAATCCCGATTTGCAGTTTGTTATTTCAAACACAACGGAGTCAGGTATTGAATTCAATGCAGACGATATAAGTGTTGAGGTGTTACCCTCAAGTTTCCCTGGAAAGATTACGAAACTTCTCTATCATCGCTTTACCTATTACAAAGGTGCTGATGACAAAGGACTTTACTTTTTACCGTGCGAACTCATTGAGAAGAATGGTGAAAACTTAAAGCGAATTGTTTTACAATATGTCGATCATTGGAAACTGTCAACAGAGTTTAAAAATTGGATTATCGAAACCTGTGTTTTCTGCAACACACTGGTCGATCGCATCGTGCCTGGTTTTCCGAAAGACACCATTAAAGAAATTCAACAACAATTGGGTTTTGAGGATAATCTTGTTGTCTCTGCAGAACCTTTTCATCTTTGGGTAATCGAAGCACCGTTTGCGGTTAAGAAAGCATTCCCTACTGAGAAGGCCGGATTGCAAGTGAAATTTGTGCCTGACCTTACTCCTTACCGTACCAGAAAAGTTAGAATCTTAAACGGAGCCCACACAGCGCTCGTTCCGGTTGCCTACTTAAGTGGCTTGCGTTTGGTGAAAGAATCAGTTGATGATGCAACCATCGGAAAATTTATTCGGGCTGCAATCAGTAGCAATACGTGGTTATCTATGTCCTCTACTTGGCTCGGTTGGTATTGCTCTGGGTTGCGGCCCGATAAATTTTCCGATGGTCGCTCATCCACAGATTCTTTCACCAGGCGCTGACCACTTAAGTAGGCCACCGGAACGAGCGCCGGTAAGCTCCATTTAAGATTCTAATTTTTCTGGTACGGTAAGGAGTAAGGTCAGGCACAAATTTCACTTGCAATCCGGCCTTCTCAGTAGGGAATGCTTTCTTAACCGCAAACGGTGCTTCGATTACCCAAAGATGAAAAGGTTCTGCTGAGACAACATGATTATCTTCAAAGCCCAATTGTTGTTGAATTTCTTTAATGGTGTCTTTCGGAAAACCAGGCACGATGCGATCGACCAGTGTGTTGCAGAAAACACAGGTTTCGATAATCCAATTTTTGCAAACTCTGTTGACAGTTTGGATAGATGAGCATCGTGTAAAACAATTCGCTTTAAGTTTCAGCCATTCTTCTCAATCAGTTCGCACGGTAAAAAGTAAAGTCCTTTGTCATCAGCACCTTTGTAATAGGTAAAGCGATGATAGAGAAGTTTCGTAATCTTTCCAGAAGAATTGGAGGGTAACACCTCAACACTTATATCGTCTGCATTGAATTCAATACCTGACTCCGTTGTGTTTGAAATAACAAACTGCCAAATCGGGATTTTCGCAGGCTTTGATAAAGTCCAATTAAGACTTTGCGTCAAGTCATTGCACTGCTTACGCTTTTGATCAATCGGGTTTGGAAATAGTTTTCCCTTGCTGAATACCATTCAGTACTACATGGTATAGGCAATCCTGATCTTTCAACGCCTAAAATCATGCCGGAAGGTAGTGGCTGAACGATTTGAATATTTCCATTGAAATCAGTTTTCTCGTTCAGGATATCAATAATCCAATCGGCAAAGGCACGAAGAAAATTACCTTCGCCAAATTGTAATACTTTAATTGGTCTTGGGGATAAGGGACACTACTTGTGATTCAATGCCTTCATAATAATTATTTACTCTAGTTATTTTAGGATAGTTTACCTCAGTTTTTCTAACTGAGGACTTACGAATGATGAGTTCGGGTTTAAGCACAATTTTTTGAGGGATAAATTTTTTATCCTTGTTATTTATTTCTTCTAAAAATATTTCGGCAGCAGCGTTACCCATGCGCATACTG